>DATHIJ010000457.1:0-4488 GCA_035489975.1 Propionibacteriaceae bacterium
GCCTCGCGCAACTCAGCTGAAACGTGCGGAGCCGGCGCGATCTCAACGACCTTCTGATGCCGCCGCTGGACGGAGCAATCACGCTCGAACAGATGGATGGTGTTGCCCTGGGTGTCGGCGAGGATCTGTACCTCGATATGCCGCGGGCGACCGACGGCCTGCTCGATGAACGCAGTTGGGTCGCCGAATGCGCCTTCGGCCTCGCGCATGGCCGCTGTCAGAGATTCCCGAAGCATCTTTGGCTCATCGACCCGCCGCATGCCGCGGCCGCCGCCTCCAGCAACTGCCTTGACAAACACGGGAAAGCCGATCTCTTCAGCACCCGCCACCAGCTCGTCGATGTTTGCCGACGGAGGCGTGGACTTGAGAGTGGGAACGCCAGCAGCCTTGGCGGCCTCGAGAGCCCTGACCTTGTTGCCGGCCAGCTCGAGGACCCCGGCGGGCGGACCGACGAAGACGATGCCGGCCTCGGCGCAGGCGCGGGCCAGGTCGGGATTCTCACTCAAGAACCCGTAGCCGGGGTAGATCGCATCGGCGTCGGACTCCTTGGCGGCCCGAATGATCTCTGCGATATCCAGGTACGCGCGCACCGGATGTCCCCGCTCGCCAATGATGTACGCCTCATCCGCTTTGATCCGGTGCACGGCGTTGCGGTCCTCGTGGGGGTAGACCGCGACTGTTTTCACGCCCAGCTCGTATGCCGCTCGGAAGGCCCGGACAGCGATCTCACCGCGGTTGGCGACCAGCACCTTGGCGAACATGTGTCGAATCTATCGAGAGATTGTCACCGCAGCGAGACGGTGTTTTGGTACTTCCTCAGCTGGGGCGTATGGCGCGGGGGTCGTTAGTGCGGAATCTCGACCTCAAAGTGACACGCTTTTCAAACTGAAGCGGACGGTGACCTGACCCGAGACGCTCTGCGCAGCCGGCTCGAATTCGAACCCGGTGTCATCGGCCGCCCCACCCATGGCGAACGCGCGCATCTCCCGTACGGCGCCCAAGCCGGTGTTGAGATCGGAAACCTCGACCAGATCACCCACCGTGGTGCCGAACGCTGCCGCGTAGTCATCGGCGCGTCGGCGGGCGTCGGCGATGGCGGCCAATCGCGCTTCGCGGTACATCGGGTTGTCAGCTCGCAACGACCACCAGGGACCATCGACCTGGCTGTTCGGGAGGGCGGTGAGTGCCAGCACCAGCGGCGAGAGCGACTCGAGGTCTGCGACCACGATCTGAGTTGAGAACGTGCCCTGATAGCCAGTGATCTTGGGCGGGGTGCGTCTGCTGAAGACGGGGAAGACATGAACTCCACTCGTGCTGGACCGCTCAAGTGCCCCTTCGAACCGTCGGAGCAGGTCGGCGACTTTGACGGATCCTTCGGCGAGCTGGGATCTGGTTCGCTCGGGCGATTCCCCTGAGGCGTGCAGGGTCACTGCAACGGTTGCCAAATCCGGTGGGCCCTCCAGCTGCGCCTCGCCGCGTACGGTAACCAGCGCAGCGGATCCAACGGTTTCAGCCATGACAAGACTTTACGTCGCGACGGCCAATTCGCAGTGAAAGAACACCACAAACGACACCCAGCTCCTTAGAATTCCCTGGGCGTTGGGTGTTTTCCGGTCTCCTATCGATCGCTATGCGATCGAGTTTTTGATCCTTTTCATGGAGTCAACGAAATTGGTGACGCCCGAAGCACTTCTCGGTGAGGCAACTCCGATGACCTGGTAATCAGCCGGGAGCCTGGTTGAACAGTGTCAATTGCTGCCATGGTCCGCTAGACCACGGTTAGCCAGCAAGATTATCCGAAGCCTCAAAGAGGTCGGGCGGCCGCTTTGCCTGCTGTATTGCACCGAAGCAGTCCGGATTGGGCGGCGCGTTTTTTAGCGCTGCTTACCATGTTCGTCCCAGCCGGAATAACGGGACGGACCATTCGTGGCACTAAGCGGCTGGATTCCCATCGACTGCAGTCAGCGCTGCCGGGCCGATTGCACCGTTTACCGTCCGCGCCGCCAACACGGCGTCCAGTGTGCCCTCAATGACGATTCCTGCCTGCTTGAACGCATGAGCCAACTGAGCCGGCTCGGTCAGGTTAGAGGTCGACACGTTCAGTTCCGAGAGCTTGACGCCCAGGCTACTCGCGCGCTGCTGCAGCGATTCGTCGGCCAGCAGGCGAGCTGAGATCTCATCGTCACTCAGCGCTGTCTGGTTGACGAGGCGCCGCACTGCCGCGGCACAACTGTTGACGAGCGAACCCTTGTAGTCGGCGACACCAACCAGAGCACTCTCCAGGTCGACGACTTGGAAATTGATCTGGGAAGCAAATTCCCGCAAGGGTTGCAGCCGGATCATCGGTGGCAACGGCTCGAATTGCTCGGTAACCGACTCGATCATGACGTTGTGCACGAAAGGGATGCCAACGACAAGGCCAGGACCGACCACTTTGGCCTCACCGCGGTGTTGGACTGTATAGCCCTGCCGGTCGTAGATATCCCGACGGTAATGGGTGACTTTGTTGAACCGGGTCCGTAACGCTTTGCTGCCGGAAGGCACTTTGTGCATTCCTTTGATGACGAACAGCACCACAAGAGCAATCAGCGCCAAAGCCCGCAAGAGCGTCGCCCACCACGGATCATTGTCTCGGAACCACAGGTACTCGAGTACACCAGCAGGCATGGTAACCACTCCTACTCGTGGGCGGCACCACTACTTGGCGAAAAGTGTACGTGAAGCGATTCGAATTGTCTGTACCTGTAAACCCAGCTCCCGCCGACGGCATCGGCGGACGTCCAGCGACTCTGGTCTGGGGTTCAACAGTCTTGACCTTCTGGCCAGGGCGCCGGTGGAAACCTGGCGGCTACCGGCGCCTGGCGCGCCGTGGAAACGCCGAGCTCACTCGGGGCGTACGAGATCGGGAGCGAACTGGGCCAGCGAGATCTGCTGTGCTGCCGAAATCGCGTCCGCGTCGGCGGTCCCCGATTCTTCAATCGTGGCGACCCATGCCTTGATCGAACTGACATTGAAGTCCTGTGCCTCAGGACCGTTCGCGGCAGCGACCGGGTCACCGGTGAACTCTCCCGCAAGATGCAGCGCGAGGCCGAGCAGGGCGCCGTCCCAGCCGGGTCCGACATAGAGGGCGCCGGCGCCACTGCCGGCCAGCTCGATCGGCACCGAATGGGTGAGCGTCAGCAGGGTCTGCTGACCATCGTCGGAGAGCCGCACGTCGACGATGCTGCTCTCGCCGCCGAACGTCACCATCAGATGGCGCGGCGGCTCGCACCTCATGATGTCGCCGCCGGCGTTACCTTCGAGCTGAAAGTTTCCGCCTTCGCGTAGATCACCGGTCAGCGGGAGAAACCAGCGGCGTACCCGGTCGGGGTCGGTAATGGCCTGCCAGACATCGGCCTGATCGGCGTCGTAGCGACGCTGCAGCGTCGCTACGACGGTTTCGCCGCTCCCGGTGTGCTCCCGCGAGACTTCTCGCGAGATGGCGCCAATCTGCTCGGCGATGTTGATGATCATTTTGGTTCCTCCTCGGAACGGGCGGACAGTCGTCGAGCACGCTTACCTCGAGCGAGCTCGGTGCCGAGGGCATCGAGCCGGAAGCTCCAGTACTGGCGGAACTGGTCGAGCCACCGATCAACCTCTCGCAGCGGGGTGGGCTCGACGGCATACATCCGTCGGGTCCCTTCGGGGCGTACGGTGGCGAAACCGGACTCCCGAAGCACCCTCAGATGCTGGGACACCGCTGGCTGGCTGATTCCAAACTCCGCGGAGATCGCGTCCACTACTGCGCCAGCCGGATGCTCCCCCGTGGCCAAGAGCTCCAGGATCCGGCGGCGTACGGGATCACCCAGGATGTCGAGCGCGTGCACGTGGCAACTCTATCGATTGGCGCTTATATAAGTCAAGAGCTATTTAATGACTCTCGATGTGCCTGGCTTCACAGTCGTTTCGCTCACACGGCCGACGGGGCGGGGCCAAACTGAGCGGGTGACGCAGCGAGATCCGTGGACCACCTTGGCGCGAACCACAGGCGCGGCCGGCCTCGTCGGCATGGTCCTGGTTTTCGTGCCGGTCATCGCGGTGGCGTCCTCGGGCGAGCCGGCGTTCGAGGCGACCCGCGAGGAGGTCGTAGCTTTCTTCCGCAATTCGGCTGAGTCCTCCTGGATTGATCCGGCTGAGGCCGTTCTACTCCTGGGAGTGGTGGCACTGACGTCGTTCATGGTAGGGCTCTGCTTGCTGCTCCGCCGCGCGGAGGGTGAGCCAGCCTGGCGATCCACCGTGGCGCTCGTGTTCGGCGCACTGTTCGCGGCCTATCTCTTCACAAACACCAGCCTGTCGGCCGCCGGCAAGCGCGGCGCCGACCTCGACCCGGGGCTGGCTCACTTCGCCTTCGACATGGGGAACCTCGGGTTCGCTAATGCCTGGGTCGCTATGGGCACCTTTGCCGCGTTCGGCGGCTGGGTAGTGCTCACCACACGGTTCTTCAGCAGG
>DATHIJ010000458.1:0-11289 GCA_035489975.1 Propionibacteriaceae bacterium
CCGGGCTGCCGGCTCGAGTAGTACATGGGTCAGTCGAATTGCCTCGGCAAGAGGGGTCTGGTCGGGTTGCAGCTGAGCGCCCAGATAACTCAGCAGATCGCGGGCCGTGGACCGCAGTGCGCCAGCGCCAGCCAGCCCGTCAAGGTGCCAGTTCGGTGCCGGGCGGCGGCGAAACGCGTGTCCCTCGGCCTCCGTCTTGCCCTCGGCGGTGGTGGCCGTCAGACCGAGTGGTTGGAGCACAACGTCCTCGATCATCTCGCGGTACGTCGCTCTGCCGTATACCTGGGTCAATGCGACCCCGAGCACGGCCGCGCCGAAGTTGGAGTAGCGGGTGTGGCCCTTGCCAGGGGTTTTGCGCAGCCTTGTCCGGCTCAGCCGCTCTAGCAGGACGGGCGTGTTGATCGGAACGTACGGATCCTCACCTCGCGCGACGGCGGCCCAGACGGCCCGCAGACCGAGCCGTTGTGGCGAGCGCGGCAGGCCCGAGGTGTGCCGGGCCAGGTGCTCCACGGTGATCTCGACAGCGTCCCGGAACGGGACGGCGGTGCCTGCCGGCAGTATGACGCGAACAGGAGTGTCGAGTGACAGCCGGCCAGTGACCACGGCCTGGGCGAGTGCCAGTGCTGTGAACGTCTTGGTGATCGAGCCGATCTCGAACGTGGTGTCGGCGTCCGGAGCCGGGCCATTGGCCGCTCGCAGACTGCCGGTACCGGAGATGAGCGGCTGCCCGTCCGCCAGGTCCAGGATGCCCGCCACCGCCCCGACGTGGCGCCGGCCCAGGGCGGCCACTGTGCGCCGGAGTAGCTCACCTCGCGCCGCGGTAGGCACCCGCTCCACCTCCACACCCGCTCCTTAACGCCTCTCACTCCCGAGGCTAACCACACCGGCGGCGGGCGCCGATGAATTCTGATCTACGACGCGACAAGGTTTGATGTGGCGACTGGTGCGGCCGTTTCTGGGGCCGCGCAGCGCCATCGCGTGCGGCTGAGGTCAACTGCACCTCCAAGTACAGTGGGTCATTGTGGCTGGACCCGACTTCGCCGTCGCACTTGCTGACCTTGATAGGGCTTTGAGCTCGATTGAGGCTGTCGTCGACCCTGATCGCAAGCGCGCTGAGATCGCCGACCTGGAGCAGCAAGTGACCGCTCCCGATCTGTGGGACAAGCCGGACCACGCGCAGCGCGTGACATCGCGGCTGTCGGCCTTGCAGGCCGAAGTCGACAGGGTGAGTGGGCTGCGAGCTCAGCTGGAGGATATCGGCATTCTCGTCGAGCTCGGCGAGGAGGAAGGGGATCAGGCCAGCCTTACCGAGGCGGCGGACGCGCTCAGCTCGCTGCAGAAGGCGGTTGAGGTGCTCGAGGTTCGAACACTGCTGTCCGGCGAATACGACGAGCGCGAGGCGCTCGTCACCATCCGCTCTGAGGCTGGGGGCGTCGACGCAGCAGACTTCGCGGAGATGCTGCTCCGGATGTATCTGCGCTGGGCGGAACGTCATCGGTTCCAGACCGAGATCTACGACACCTCATACGCCGAAGAGGCGGGCATCAAGTCCGCCACGTTCCAGGTAAAGGCCCCTTTCGCGTACGGAACGCTCTCGGCGGAGCAGGGCACCCACCGGCTGGTGCGGATCTCACCATTTGACAACCAGGGGCGCCGCCAAACTTCGTTCGCCGGCGTTGAGGTACTACCGGTGACCGATGTGGCCGATCACATTGACATCCCCGATAGCGATCTGCGCATTGATGTGTTCCGTTCCTCGGGGCCGGGCGGGCAGAGCGTCAACACCACGGACTCAGCGGTACGCATCACTCACCTGCCGACCGGCATCGTGGTCTCCTGCCAGAACGAAAAGTCCCAACTGCAGAACAAGGCCGCGGCGTTACGCGTGTTGCAGTCACGGCTGCTGGAGCGCGCACGACAGGACCGCGAAGCACAACTCAATGCGCTCAAGGGTGATGGCGGCAACAGCTGGGGCTCACAAATGCGCTCGTACGTGCTTCATCCGTACCAGATGGTGAAGGATCTGCGCACCGAGTACGAAGTCTCCTCGCCTGAGGCCGTATTCGATGGCGACATCGACGGCTTCATCGAGTCCGGCATCCGCTGGCGCAGGACACGGGAGACGGCGGCAACGTGAATTTGCGGCTCGAGCCGGTATCCGAATGCCGGGCTCAGACTGGTGAGCGGTGCCAATGACATGAGCCTCATTTAGACTCGTTCTGGCCGACTGGCGTCCGCAGGGCGTCGGTGCTGTCTATCTCGGGGGAAGCCTTACGCTGTGATTCGTTTTGAAAATGTATCCAAGACCTACGATGGCCAGCGCCGCGCAGCACTCGAGAACATCAATGTCGACATCGACAAGGGGGAGTTTGTCTTCTTGGTTGGAGCCTCTGGCTCCGGCAAGTCGACCTTCCTGCGCCTGATCTTGCGCGAGCAGCGTGCAAGCACGGGCAAGGTGTTCGTCGCCGGCCGAGAGCTCAGCAAGCTGCACAGCTGGAAGATCCCGGCAATGCGGCGCCAGATCGGCACCGTCTTCCAGGATTTCCGGCTGCTGCCGAACAAGACAGTGATCGAGAATGTCGCATTCGCGCTGCAGGTCATCGGTAAGCCGGCTGCGACGATCAATCGGGTGGTCCCAGAGGTCCTGGAGCTCGTTGGTCTTGGTGGGAAGGGCGAGCGGCTGCCTGAGGAGCTTTCCGGAGGCGAGCAACAGCGCGTCGCGATCGCTCGCGCGTTCGTCAACCGGCCGATGATCCTGATCGCTGATGAGCCGACCGGAAACCTCGACCCCGCCACCAGTGTGGGCATCATGAAGCTCCTCGATCGGATCAACCGCGCTGACACAACGGTCCTGATGGCGACACACGACTCGACCATCGTCGACCAGATGCGCAAACGGGTCATCGAATTGGATGACGGGGAAGTCGTTCGAGACCAGAGCAGAGGCGTGTACGGCTACCAGTGAGCGTTGTGCAGCTGAACAACCTGCCTGAACGCGGTCATCGCCTTCGGCGCGACCTAGTGTCGTGTCTCCTAGGTCTCTTTACGGTTCGCGCCGCCCAGGCACGCACCTCGCGGCGTTCTCCTCGGTCGGCATACGACCCGGTATTCCTCCCTCGTCGGCCTTGCGAATGCACGCACCTGAACGACGCCAACCGCAAAGGAACGTAAAAAGACATGACACTAGCGACCGCCGCCAGCCGAGCTATTGGGGATATCTGATGCGTTTCCGCCACATCTTGTCCGAGACCCGCGCAGGACTCCGACAAAACCTCACCATGACCCTAGCGGTGATCATGACTATGTGGGTGTCGCTGTCGCTGTTCGGCGCCGGACTGCTCGCGAGTCAGCAGGTCGACCTGATGAAGGGCCGCTGGTACGACAAGATCGAGATTTCGATCTTCCTCTGCGCCAAGGACACTCGCGGGGACCAGTGTGACCCGGGTCAGGATGCCACTCAGGGCCAAAAGGATGAGATCCGTCGCACGCTGGAGGCCAATCCCGAGGTCGCTCAGGGCGGGATCTACTTCGAGAGCAAGCAAGAGGCGTATGCGGAGTTCCAGAGCGCATATGAAGGCAGCCCGATCCAGGACTCGCTAACCGTCGAACAGATGCAAGAGTCATTCCGTGTCAAGCTGAAGAATCCTGAGGAGTACCAGGGTGTGGTCAGCTCCGTGGTCGGGCTCAAGGGGGTTCAGAAGGTGCAGGATCTGCACCAGCTGCTTGATCCGTTTTTCCGAGCTCTCAACGTGCTGCAGTGGTCGACCGCTGGTGCGTCGGCACTGCTGCTGCTCGCCTCGGCCCTGCAGATCGGCAACACCATCCGACTGGCCACGTTCGCCCGGCGCCGGGAGATTGGCATCATGCGCCTGGTCGGCGCTAGCAACTTCTACATCACCATGCCGTTCCTGCTTGGAGCAGTGATTTCGGCGCTGCTCGGGGTGGCTCTCGCCTGTATCACCATGGCAGCGGGGGTCTACTTCTGGATCATCCGAGGAGCCCAGAACTCGATCCGGTTCATAGCCTGGATTGGCTGGGAGCAGACACTTCTAGCCATGCTCGGCGTGGCGGTCGTCGGTGTGGTGCTTGCCGTGATCCCGACTCTGGTGACTACCAGGCGGTATCTACGGGTGTGATCTCGGCCGTTTCCCTCAAAACCTGACACTGGTTCAGGGCGCCGCCGACCTGTGCGGCGTGTCGGCGGAACTGGCGTCAGATTCTGAGGGAGGCGCTCAGAGACCGCGACCCTCGCCCGCACCAAGCCGAACCACGACTTCGCTCAACAGTTTCACATTCGTCACAGAAACATCATGAATGCATTCAAATTACTCAAGTATCACGTGAGACTTCATATCTGATCGATGACGAAATTCGAGTTTCGGCGTTTCGGTCGTTGCCAGCGGACGTTGTTGTCCGAACCCTGTGCTTAGACACCCAGTTCTCGATCGGTCCTCGTCACATGGAGCATCGATCGAGAAGAGGGGGCCCTTACAACCAAACATTGGATTGCTCTAGGCGTCGATACCAAAACTCCTTGAGCACAAAGGATGGGGAAAGCTGTGGTTCCGGACCTTCCCTACGTCCGTCAGGACGTTCCGGACGACAGCGAAGCACCTCAAGTTGCTGGTCGCTTCGCCAGGCTGGCAAGGAGTCGTGGACGCCTTGCCCCGCCTGCGTCCAACGGCACAACTGCATATCTGTCTGCGGTATATGCCACCGTCGCGCGTGCGCTGCGGTCAGCTGTTGTCGTCGCCATAGCGTTGGCGCTCTCCGCGACCTTGCTTGCGAGCCCTGCGTCCGCCGACGAACTCATATCGCAGCGGGCCCGGGTCAAGCAACAGATCGCCAAGACCAAGAGCGACCTCAACGAATCCAGCGAGGCCTTGAGTGCGGCGGTCGTCGCGGTCGACAAGGCACAAAACAAACTGGATGCGGCAAGTGCCCGGCTCGAAGCGACGCGTCTGCAACTCGCGGCGGCCCAATCGAAGGACGCCCAGATGGCGACCAAGTTGCGGCAGGCTCGGGCAGACCTGGCCGCCGCAGTTGCCGCTGTAGTTGCCGGACAAGCGCGACTTGATGCTCAGGAAGCCAAAGCCGGCCAGGCGGTCCGCGAGCAGTACCAACAGCAGACCAATCTGTTGCCGATCGCACTGCTCGTCGATCCCAACTCGACCGAGGACCTGCAGACGCGGCTCCAATGGTCGACCACCCTTTTCGACACCGCCCAGGCCGAGATCGATCGACTGACCCTGCTGCAACGTCAGCTCAATGCCGCCCGCGCGCGGCAGAGCGAACTCGAAGCGGCTGTCGCCGCGGCCCGCCGCGAGGCTGCTGCCAATCTCAAGATCAAGAAAGTGCTCGAGGCGCGCGCCGCGGCGGATGAGGCGACGGTTGCCCAGCTCTTGCGCCAGCGAAAGGCTAGTGAAGATGCTGCCGCCGCCGACGTCGCACAAGACAAGGCACGCTATTCCGAATTGACGAAGGAGCGGGCGTCGGTCGAGCGGCGCATTGCGGGTCGGATCGCGAAAGCGGCAGCGGAGCGCAGGGCCGCCGAACGGGCGGCGGCTGCGCGCAAGCGGGCGGCCGAAAGGAAGGCCAACCCTAGGCGGTCGCACGCTCGCCGGTCCAGCAACCACTCCAACATGTCGAGCGCGGACCATGGCTTTTCGTATCCGGTGCCGCCGCGCATCACCTCCCCGTTCGGTATGCGCTTTCACCCGGTGCTTCGCTACTGGAAGCTGCACGATGGCACCGACTTCGGCGCCCGGTGCGGCAAACCAATCCGGGCTCCCCGTAAAGGTCGGGTCGCAGAGCGCTACTACAACGCGGGCTATGGCAAGCGCCTGATGATCGACCATGGATACATCGGCGGTAGGTATGTCACGACGGGCTACAACCACGCCAGTCGGTACACCGTTCGTGTGGGTCAGCGTGTCCGAAAGGGTCAGGTCATCGGGTACGTCGGCTCGACGGGCTTCTCCACCGGCTGCCATCTCCACCTGATGGTCTGGCTGAATGGTCGGCTCCGAAACCCCATGACCTGGTTCTGACTCCGAGTTGTCAGCGCGTGTGGTCGCTATGGCGACCATCGGCGCTGACAAGTCGGAGGATGATGGGGCCATGGCGAAGGAGAAGGGCCGCAAGCTGATCGCGCAGAACCGCAAGGCCAGGTACGACTACCACATCCATGACAGCTACGAGGCCGGGCTCGTGCTCAGCGGCACTGAGGTGAAGTCTCTGCGCGAGGGGCGTGCCAACCTGACCGATGCCTACGCCACGGTCGAGGACGGCGAGGTGTGGCTGCGGGCAGCGCACATTCCCGAGTACAGCCACGGAACCTGGACCAACCACAACGCGCGGCGTACCCGCAAGTTGTTGTTGAACCGTCGCGAGATCGCCAAGATCCAGCGTGAGCTGACCACGGCCGGCACCACGTTGGTGCCGCTGTCGCTGTATTTCTCAGACGGGTACGCCAAGATCGAGATCGCGTTAGCCACTGGCAAGCGCGAGTACGACAAGCGCCAGACCATTGCAGCCCGGGAGTCACGGCGCGAGGCTGAGCGGGCAATGGCCGCCCGCAATCGAGGACAATGAAATAATGGTGCAATTCCGCGCGTCCGCTGCCGAGCGCCCTTGGCAGGTCCGTGGCCGATTTGTTCGGGGCGTCGTCGCGTTCCTTCTCATGTCGCTCACCGCGCTGGCTTGGGCTTTGGCCTCCCCGACCCCGGCGTACGCAGCGGACGATCAGATCGACTCCTTCACCATCGACTACAACGTCCAGCCCAGTGGTGTAGTCAAGGTGAAAGAAGCGATCACCTACCGGTTCGGTGACAATTCAGGACGTCACGGCATCGAGCGATTTCTCGTAACCCGCGAGCCGCACGACGAAACCCAAGATGCCGTCTACCAGATCACCAACATCAGCGTGACGAGCCCCGATGACGTCGCGACCCAATTCAGCTCGCGTACCGACGAGGCGAAGGGCGGCCGCGAGGAACAGCTCAGGCTGCGCATCGGCGACCCAGACCGCACTATCTCCGCGCCAACCGCGACCTATGTCATCTCCTACGACCTGGCCGGCGCGATGCGCACCTCGGGCAGCTACGACGAGTTCTACTGGGATGCCACCGGACTGGATTGGACTGCCGCCATCAAGAATGTCGCGGTCGCGGTCACTGTTCCTGGCGGCGTTCAGGACACGACCTGTACCTACGGCCCGGTCAACAGTACCGAGCAGTGTGCGGCCAAGATCGTTGACGGGAAGGCGCAGTACACCCAGAGCAACCTTGCCGCAGGAGAGGGCGTCACGATCAGCGCCAAGATCAAAGCGGGCTTGATCGCCGACAACAAGCCGCACCTCGAGCCGGACGGCTCAAAGCTGTCCCCAAGCGAAAGGATCGCCGCGATTGGAGTGGGTGCGGTTGCGCTTCTCATCACCGTGGGATCGCCGATCGTAGGAGTGATGTGGTGGCGCAAGAACGGACGTGACCAGCGCTACGCGGGCCTCCCCCCAGGTACCGTCCCGCTTGCCGGCCAGGAAGCGGAGGTCGTGCCGAATGACCCGGATATCCCTATTCCTGTGGCGTTCTCTCCGCCCAGGATCCCGGTTGCGGAGGCGGGTTTGCTCATTGACGGCCAGGTTGATTCCCGGGAGACGGCGGCCACGATCATCGACCTTGCGGTACGCGGCGCGGTGAAGGTGCAAAGCCATGGGGAGGACGACTTCCAGGTGATCTTGGTGGACCCGAACCGGGCGGCGGCTTCGCACGAAATGGTGCTGCTGACCAGCCTGTTCGGCGGTGATCCACCGGGGGCAGTAAGGGATCTCTCCTCACGCGGCAGCCTGACGAGCGCGCATGAGGCTATGCGGGCCTCGGTACGCAATCAGGTCGCTGCCAGAGGCTGGTTCCGCAAGGTTCCATCGGCGGCGGCCACCAGCAGCGTCAGCTTCGGGGTTATCGCGGTTGCGGTGTTCGCTGCCTTTGCCGTGGGCGCCTGGGTGCTACTGCTCCTGATCCCGCTGCTGCCGATCATCATCACCGTGGCGGTGATCCGTACGAAGCTCCGCCGCGGTCAGCGCACCGCCGATGGTCGGGCTGTATGCGACCAGGTCGAGGGCTTCAAGACCTATCTCGCGACCGCGGAGGCTGACCAGCTCAAGTTCGAGGAGGGCGAGGACATCTTCTCGAAGTACCTGTCCTGGGCGATCGTCTTCGAGCTCGCCGACCGTTGGGCGAAGATTTGTGCCGACTTGGTGGCGATGGGCCGCCTGCCAGACGTCATTCCCTACTGGTACGTCGGGAACTATCACCTGGCAGCCTTCAACACCGCATTCCTCACCAGCAGCCTGACCAGCGCGGCCACCCCGCTGCCATCCGCCGGGAGCAGCGGCACGGGCTTCGGCGGCGGCAGTTCGTTCAGCGGCGGCGGCTTCTCAGGCGGCGGCGGCGGTGGTGGCGGTGGCGGCAGCTGGTGATCAGCGACGACCGAGGCGGGTAATTCGCTTCTCGGGGTAGGTCCGGGGGAGTGCCCTATGGCGAATCACCAGCTACCAAACAATGCTGGTCGGCATGAACGCGATCTATGAGCACCCCAGCCTCAAAATGCACGTCACGCCCGATCAGCGCGATCGCGCTGAATCATGGCTGAAAGATGCCTACGCCGACGGTCGGATCAGTGAGTCGGAGTTCGACCGGCGGATCGGGCAGGTCCTCACTGCTGACACGCGCAAAGAGCTCAACGAGGCCTTCTACGGTCTGGTGCAAATCCCGACCTCATCCCGAGCGCTGGGTGCCCACCCCGCCTACCAACCACTGGTCCGTCCCGAGACTCGTGACCAGGCGGGGCGCGGCGCGGCAGCAGTTGCACACTTCTCGGTCTTCTTCCTTTGGCTCCTCGGTCCAGGTCTGGTTTACGCCCTGTCGACACCCGCGAGCTACGCACGTAGGGAAGCGGCCAAGTCCTTCAACTTCCAGCTGATCTCGTCGATCGCGTTCGTGCTGGTGGCCATATTGGGCGGTGTAACAGGTCTTGACATCTTCGGTTGGTTGCTGCCGTTCATGGGGCTGGGCTGGTTGGTCCTCACCATCGTCGGCGGTGCCAAGGCCCTGCAGGGTGAGAACTGGAAGAACCCGGTGAAGAGTGTGATCAAGCTCGAGGTGCTGTCGGAGAAGTAACGCGGATTTGGGCGCCGGATCGATGAGGTCCGGCGCCTTTTTGCGTCTCCGGACAGGAATCAATTGAACTGCCGCCGCATTGCATGATCTGTAGACTTTGTCCCGTTGCGGTCTAACCGTGCCAATACGGGGTTGGTCGCAAAGCTGGACAACTCAATAGGGGGTGATCGGTTTCGACTTGGGTCGATAGTCCCAGGAGAAGCGGGCCGAGAATCCAAGGTCAACTCGTAAATGTCCCTTGGAAACCAATAAGTGCCAAAGCAGAACGCACTGACTTCGCTCTCGCTGCCTAAACAGTGATCGAAGGGTCAGCCCGGGCGAGCCTCCGTCCCGGACCCTGGCCTCGTCAAGGAGGCTCACCTGCTGAGAGTCGGCTTAGGGCTTAGCAGGGAAATGAACTGAGTCTGGGCTTGTCTGCAACGTGCTGGTGCGAGTGCAGGAGCCGAGAGAACGCCTAGCCAGCTGCGCCCGGAGAAGACCTGGTTCGTCGCTCGAGGACGCGGGTTCGATTCCCGCCACCTCCACTCAGAGCCGAGTTGGCAGAATCTGAGGGGGCTATAGGCCCCTCAGATTCTGACAACTCGGCTCGTTGATTGAGACTTGCCGCGTGAGCTATCTGCCGCCGCTGCGGAATCCGGTTCGTACCATCGGCCGACGCACCTTCGACTTTGATCATGAGATCGTCGTGATGGGAATAGTGAATCGGACGCCTGATTCCTTCTTCGACCAGGGGCGCACCTACGCACTGGATGACGCCGTCGCCGCTGCCCTGGATGCGGATGCGGCCGGTGCGGGCTGGATTGACGTTGGGGGCGTGCCATTTTCGTCTGATGCTCAAGCGGTCACGTTGGCGGAGGAGATCGACCGTGTGGTGCCGGTAGTGGAGCAGGTCGCAGCCCAAAGCGACATCGTGATCTCCGTTGATACCTCTCGGCCAGAGGTCGCTGCCCGTGGCATCGCAGCAGGAGCCTCGGTGATCAACGACACCAGCGGACTGCATGATCCTGAGCTGGCTGATGTGGTGGCGGCACAAGGCGCAACTGTGGTGATCACGCATAGCGTGGCTCCGCTACCGCAGCACCGCCGTGGGCCGCAGTACTCCGACATCACGTCGCAGATCAAGGCTTTCCTCGCCGAACGCGTGCAGCTGGCGGTAGCTCGCGGAGTCCCCGAGAGCCGGATCGTGATTGACCCGGGCCACGATCTCAACAAGAACACGTTGCACACGCTGGAGGTGACTCGGCGACTGATTGAGGTTGCTGATCTTGGACTTCCTTTGCTGGCAGCCGTGTCCAACAAGGACTTCGTCGGCGAGGTGACGGGCTTGCCAGTGTCCGACCGTACGGCGCCCTCGATCGCAGCCGCGACCATCTGTGTCCTCAACGGTGCCAGGATCCTGCGAATGCATGACGTCGCGGCATCGGTTGCCGCGGTTCGCATGATCGAGGCGGTTTTGGGGTTCCGGCAGCCCGCCTACCTCCGCCACAACATGAGCTGAAAATCGAAGCAGGCTCGCTGTCGGTAAGGGCAACTACTGTGTTCGCCATGGACGTGTGGTCGCGGGATCGGGTCCTGTCCCAAGCCTCCGACCGAGCCTCGGCGCGGGCGGCCGCGGCCCTTGCGCAAACTCGTCTGTGGCGGGATGTCGGTGCCGACCATTCCAGCATCTGGGGATTGTGTACGGGCGGCACTCGGCCGTACCAGGTGGTTCTCGATTTGGGCCCACCCCCGGCGTACGCCTGCAGCTGCCCGAGCCGCAAAGTACCGTGCAAACACGTGCTTGCCCTGCTCTTGCGATGGAGCGCCGGCCAGGTACCGCCTGGCGAACCGCCAGAATTCGCAACCGCCTGGTTGGGCGCACCGGCAGCGCGGCGCGCAGAGCCTGCACCGCCCGGTGCCGGGCGCCAGAGGGGGGAGCTGGCCGATCCCGCCGCCGCCGCCAAGCGCGCGTCGGCACGTGCCGAGCGCGTAACCAACGGGCTTGACGAGCTGGACCAATGGCTGTGTGACCAGATTCGCGGCGGCATCGCCGGCTTGGAGAGGGCAGGTTATGTCCACTTCGACAGGATGGCCGCCCGCATGGTTGATGCGCAGGCACCAGGAGTGGCAGGCA
>DATHIJ010000459.1:0-6845 GCA_035489975.1 Propionibacteriaceae bacterium
ACGTGCCTGGTCGACTCATCGCCGATCTCAGGGTCGCGCGCGGTCTGGACTACTACACCGGCACCGTCTATGAGACTGAGCTGGTCGGCTTTGAGTCTTGGGGGTCGATCGCCTCCGGCGGCCGGTACGACTCGCTGGCCAGCGATGGCCGGATCAGCTACCCGGGCGTCGGGCTCTCGATTGGGGTCACCCGGCTACTGGCCCCGCTGCTCGGCAAGGGCATGCTGCGGGCCTCCCGGCCAGTTCCGACAGCCGTGCTTGTCGCCGTCGACAGCGAGCAGACACGTGCCACGGCGATTGAAGTCGCTGAGCAGCTCCGCGCCCGCGAGATCCCGACTGAGGTGGCTCCCCGAGCGGACAAATACGGCCGCCAGATCCGTTACGCGGACCGCCGCGGAATCCCCTTTGTATGGTTCGGTGGCACCGAAGGCGGGGAGGTCAAGGACATCCGCTCAGGTGAGCAGGTTGCCGCAGACCCAGCGTCCTGGATGCCGAGCGCAGAAGACCTGAAACCGTCGGTGGTCAATAGGCCATCGAGCTGAGATTGCGCAGGGCCCGGTCCATCGTGACAGAGATGACTCGACAAGACGTGCTACGACGCCGCCTGGCAACACAGCGGTTGCACGATGCTGGGCTGCCCTGCGCAGCCGAGGTCGTTCGGTTACTCGGCTGCGTGCAGTCGCAGGAGTACGCCCACGCTCTGTGGTCGCTTGGCATGCGGACCGCTGGGCTCAGCTCGTCCCAGGTGCAGGCGGAGTTCGACCGTGGAGACTTCCTCCGAACGCACATCCTGCGCCCAACCTGGCACTTTGTGGCCGCCGAGGATATCCGTTGGATCCTTGAGGTCACAGCACCCAGAGTTCAAAAACTCAATCAGACGATCTATCGCCAGTACGGGCTGGATCGGGCCACATTGGACCACGGCCTCGGCGTGATCGCCGATGAACTCAGGGGTGGACGGTATCGCACCCGTGCCGAGCTCGGTCAGGCGTTGGCCGACCGACGGCTGCCCAGTCACAGCATTCGGCTGGCCTACATCGTCATGAATGCCGAGCTAGCAGGGGTGGTTTGCAGTGGGCCAGTGCGCGGTGCACAGCAGACCTACGCGCTGCTCGACGAGCGCGTGCCGCGCTCCGGAAATGAAGCAGCCACCGCAGCCGAACTGGCGCGCCGATTCTTCATGGGCCATGGACCGGCAAGTATTCAGGACCTGGCCCGCTGGTCCTCGCTCACGCTCAGCCAATGCCGGGACGCACTGGATGCCGTCAAGGACCGGCTGGACTGCGCGACGGTCGATGGAGTCGAGCTTTGGTTCGACCCGGACACAGCGCCGACCGATGAGTTGTCGGGCGCTCTGCTGTTACCGCTGTACGACGAGCTCACGCTGAGCTATCCCGTGATCAACTTTCCGCAAGCGAGCGGCCATCCGCACACGCCGGGCGAGGATCTCTTTGTGGGCTGTGTGATCATCGCTGAAACCAACGTCGGAATCTGGCGGCGGATCGTGAAGGGCCGCAAGATGATCATGGAGATTTTTCTGGCTCCCGGTGTCCTGCAGCGGTCAGGCTCGCTCGCGGAGGCGGCGGCTGACCAACTGGCGACTTTTACGCAAAAGGAGCTGGAACTGACGATCACCGGCTGACGATAAGGTGACGTGCAATGAGGCGAGGAGGAGATCGTGACTGTGCAGCCGGCCGGACATATCGTCCTGGCGTCGGCGGACAGTGACGTCTATGCCTCGCTCCGGAAGCGTCCCAGCTCGCGCGCGGAGCGGTACGCGATGGGCCGGGCCTTGCGCCGTGAGGTTCCGCGCAAGAGCTTGGGTGTGTGGCGGGCAGCGGCCGATCGCCCTGACCCAGTGCAGTTGATCATCGAGTCGCACCAGGGCCGCCTCGACTGGTTGATTCCGGTCCGGGTGGCTCGCATGGTGCTGTCTCCGTACGGCTTCCTGCGCGGTACCGCGGTCGTGATGGCCGACGACGTGGCGCGGCTTCCGGCGACTGGCATCAACCCAGTCGTCTGTGGCGACGCGCATCTGGGCAACTTCGGCTTCTACGCCTCACCCGAAGGTGAGCTGGTCATCGACCTGAACGACTTCGATGAGGCCCATCCGGGTTGCTGGGAGTGGGACCTGCGGCGGCTGGTCGCCAGCATCTGGGTGGCGGGCCGGGAGAACGCGTCATCGGAGGACCAGTGCCGCGCGTCGGTCCTGGCCTGTGTCGCCGCGTACCGGACTGAGGTCCGATTCTTGGCCGACCAGCCGCTGCTGACGCGCAGCTACAACCGTCTCGATGTCAGTCGGCTGCACGAGACAGCCACCGAGAAGTCGCTGCGGGAGGAAATCGACCGCTCCGCGAAGCGTGCCCGCACGCGCACCAGCGACCGTGCCCTTCCGCGCTTTACCGTGGAGCGCGACGGTCAACGGCACATCATCGAAGACCCGCCGCTGATCACTCGGCTTAGCGATCAGGAATACGAGGCGGTCGCACAGGCGCTGGACGAGTACCTTCACACCCTGGCACCGCATTGGCGACGCGCGCTTGGGGGCTACACCCTCATCGATGTCGCGCACAAGGTCGTTGGCGTCGGCAGTGTGGGCTTGCGGGCGTACGTGGCACTGCTGGAAGGGAGCAGTGCTGAGGACGTGGTCTTTCTTCAGCTCAAGCAGGCTCGTCGGTCGGTGCTGGCGAAGTATGTGCACGGCGATTCGGCGTGGCACGCCCACCAGGGCCAGCGTGTGGTGGAGTACCAGCAGGCTCTGCAAACGGTCAGTGACCCGCTGCTTGGCTGGACGACGATCGGCGAGCTGCAGTACTACGTGCGACAGTTCCGCAACATGAAAGGGACGATCCCGCTGGACGCAATCGATCCGGCGGCACTCACCGACTACGCCGGCATCGTTGGTCATCTACTGGCCAAAGGTCACGCTCGGACCAGCGGCGCTTCGATGATTGCCGGCTATGTGGGTGCGACGGACAAGTTGGATCAGGCGCTGGCGAAATTCGCCCGGGCCTACGCCGACCAAACCGAGGCTGATCATGCGGCACTGGTGAAGGCGACGCGTCATGGCATTCTTCCCGTGGCCGACGGTGCTTTGCAGCGGACCGGCTCATCGTTTCGTCCGTGATATTACGAATCCCCGCCTCGTCACCTTGAGCGGCGGGGCCGCCAGAGCACAGCGACACCGACCACGGCTAGGGCGCCAGCACATAGCGCGCCGATTCCTGCGATGGCGAACCCGCGCGTCAGGATCCGGTCCGCATTTGTGGATCTCTCCTCCCGATCAGATGCTCCCGCCAGAGGCGGTCTGGGACTGCGGAGCACGGGAGGTGCGATGCCGGTTGGCAGGTTGCCGCTGCACAACGTGGTGATGAGCCGGTTCACAGCTTGGTCGCCCTCACCCTGAATGCCGTGGATGGCGAAGATCACCCAGGTGCTTCCGACCCCCGGGTCGAGACCACAGGCATCTGAGTCACGCGAGGAGGCGACGACCTGTTCCCGGTAGGCAGTTCCCTTGTAGACCCGATCAACGGCGAACCGGATGTCGGTCCTAGCCCGCTCGCTACGGCCAACGACCTCCTTGTCGATCACGGTGCCACGAAAAACCGCATCCGCTTCACGCAGCGCACGATTGGTCGAGATACCTGCACAGCTGCATGCGAAGGCTTCCGTAGTATCGACGAGCGCGACGCAGGTGCCGAGCAGCAGCGAGGCCATCAAGGCGACAAGGCGCAGCGCGACGCTCCTCACTTTGCAAGTCTCGGCTGCGGCTACGCCGAACACAAGATCGCTGCCGCGTGCTACTGGTAGGCAGCGGCTTGGATTCGGTAGAGGTCAGCGTACGGGCCGTTGCGCCGCATCAGCTCATCGTGGCTGCCCACCTCTGCAAGTCGGGAGCCGTCGAGAACGACGATGAGATCGGCCATTCGCACGGTGCTGAACCGGTGCGAGACCAAGATCGTGATGCTGCCCGGCGACTCGTCGCGCCGCGCCGCATCTGCATAACGTTCGAATAGCTCGTGTTCGGTCTCGGCGTCGAGAGCCGCTGTCGGCTCGTCAAGCACCATCAGCAAAGGTGCGACGCGCATGTAGCCGCGAGAAAGCGCGAACTTCTGCCATTGGCCAAAGCTCAGCTCTTGACCACCCGGCCACGTTGGCCCCAGCTGGCTGTGCAGGCCCTCCGGCAAGCGCTCGACCACGTCGTCGGCTCCAGCTTTCCGTACCGCGTCTGCCACCGCAGGCTCATTGTCTAGCCTGGGTAGATCACCAAGACCGACACTGTGTTGGGCGCTGAACTCGAACCGGAAGAAGTCCTGGAAGGCGCCTGTCAGCCGGTCACGCCACTCTGTCGCCGCCATCCGACGCAGTGGCTGGCCGTCGATCAGGATCTCTCCTGAGCTTGGCTCATACATCTTGGCGAGCAACTTCACCAGAGTGGACTTCCCTGCACCGTTCTCTCCGACGACCGCAACCACCGCGCCCGCCGGCAGGTGCAAGGTGATGTCGTGCAGCGCGAGTCGGCTTGCCCCGGGATAGGCAAACGACACATGCTCGAACTTGATGCCATCCACCAGTCGCTCGGGAACCGTGATGTCGACGTCGGCGCTCAACGCGGCGGTGTAGTTCTCCAACCAGACAAGCCTCCTCGATCCGTCGAGCCAGATGCCGCGCAGGAAGCCAATCTCCCCGATCGTGCCACCGACGTACGCTGACAGCCGAGCACCAGCCGCCAAGATCAGCAAGACCGAGCCGACTGCGGCGTCGAGCCCAACGACAACGAAGACGACGGCGCCGACGTAGCCCAGACCAAAGATCGCCCAGGCCACCGAGTGCGAGATGGCGGTGCCCCAGCGGGCGCGGGCCACGGGTGCGAACCAGCGTTGCCATTCCGTACGACGCCGGTCGGCCAAGTCGTCTCCAATGCCGGTGACCCGCACCTCTTTCGCTGCGGCAGCACTGGTGGCCGTGGCGAAGAGGTGCTCAGCAAGCCGATTGTGCTGGGCGAACCGTTCCTCCACCTGCCGCTCGATGCCTGGCCGCCAGGCCGCGCTCAGCACGGTCGGCAGGGCGAAAACTGCCAACAGCACCAATAGCGGATCGATACTGGTCAGCAGCACGATCGTGATGATGACGCGTACGATCCAGCCGATCGTCTCCAGCAGCGACATGTACATGTGATCCAGCACGAAGACCTGATTGCGGAGCACCGCCAATCGGTCGAGATAGTCCTGGCGCTCCTGGAGCTCTAGTCCGGAAACCGACGCCTGAAGTGTGGCGACGTGGGTCTCGAGCGCGATCGTGACGCGGTCGCGGAACCGTCGGGTCATTCGCGTCGCGACGACACGGAGCAGCCAGGTCAAGGTCGCCGACGCTGCAATCGCCGCCAGCGTGGCGAACAACATGGCGGCATTGCCAGCCAAGAGCGCATCTGCCATCAGGCTCAGCCACAAAGCGAACAGCGCGTCCGGCACCGCTTGCAGCAAGGTGAGCGTAACCACCACGACCGCCAGCCGCGGCTCGTGGGTATAGCCGAGCCGGCACAGCCGCCACATCGATGAGAGCGCTGGCGGCAGCTCGTCGCGACCCGACCGTTCAGAGGACATCGAACACGACGCCTTCCTCGTCCATGGTGGCTTCGAACCTCTTGGCCTGCAATTCGAACATCGCCTTGTAGCGACCACCCAGTGCCATCAGCTCATCATGGCTGCCCAGCTCGACAACTCGGCCGTGCTCGAGAACGCAGATCCGGTCCGCGTGCCGCACTGTGGAGAAGCGGTGTGAGATCAAGATCGTCGTGGCGTCCCGGGTTGCCTGCAGCACTTTGTCGAACACCTCTGCCTCGCCGCGGACATCGAGCTGCGCTGTCGGCTCGTCGAGCAGCACCAACCCCGCACCGCGTCGTACCGCGCACAGCGCCCGTGCCAGGGCAACGCGCTGCCACTGACCACCCGAGAGGTCGATGCCGTTGCTATATCCCTTGGCCAAGGGCGTGTCGAGCTCGGCAAGGTTGGTTGCGCCCGCGTCGACCAGTGCGGCTCGAATGTCGTCATCGCTGGCCTCGCGGGTGGGGTCGACATTCTCCCGCAGGGACAGCTCGAAGCGGACAAAGTCCTGGAAGACCGCTGCGAGGCGGCGCCGCCAACCGCCAGGTTCAAGGCCGCGTAAATCAGCTCCGTCCACACTGATCGACCCAGTGGTCGGGTCGTAGAGGCGGCAGAGCAACTTGGCAAGCGTGGTCTTGCCCGCGCCGTTTTGGCCGACGATCGCCAGCGAAGTGCCGGCCCGCACGGTGAGGTCGAGGCCGGAGAGGACGGAGCGGCTACTGCCGGGGTAGACGAACGAGACGTCATGGAAAGCGATCTCCTGATTGGGCATTCCGGCGGCGGACTCGTGCCCAGCAGCCAAGCTGCCCAGCGGCGCCATTGCCGGTCCCAGCCGAGCCACAGCGGCGACCGGGGCCGCGGCCCCATCCAACGCCCAGTTGAGACCGCCGAACGCGATGAGGCTGACACCGAGTGCGACCTGGGCGTACACGACGAGCCGATCAAGTGCGATGTCGCCCGAGACGGCACCGAGGCCAAGGGCACCAAACACCGCCGCGTTGGCCACGATCACGATGAGCATGCACCAGATCACCGACTTCTCGCGCAGCCGCGTGGCGCGGTACTGCAGCTCGAACAGCTGTTTGCGCCGGGTGATGAAGCGCTCGACGGCCCAACCCGCCAGCCCGAAGAGCCGCAGCTCTTTTGCCGGCTGGGGATCGACTGCGAGCTCGTAGGCATAGTCCGCATGACGCTGGGCCGCCCGCACCTCCGGGGTATTTCGGTCCTTCCAGACCCCGCTCT
>DATHIJ010000460.1:0-5889 GCA_035489975.1 Propionibacteriaceae bacterium
ACGCCAGAGATGTTCGCAGAGACAGCGTGTCGGCTGCCGCGGGGAAAGCTGATCATGTATCCCAACCGTGGACACGCGCTCATCATTGCCCAAGAGTTCTTCCGTGACGTCATAGCCTTCCTCCGCGCCTGAGGACGTAACCATTGAGCTGACCGGGCGGGATCACCAGCCAGACGCTACGACTCGGAATACCCAACCGGGGTTCAGCGTTCGGCTTTTGACCGGGGATGGGCGACGAGCTAGCCTAGACCCTTGTGTTCGGGCGTGCCCGACACTTTGTGCGTGCCCGAATGTCTTGTGCCGGCGGTGTTCGCACGCCTGACCTGCCGGAAGGCTCCAAAAGGTCGCAGCCCAATCAACATGGAAGAAAGAGACACAACTCGGTGCCCACAATTCAGCAGTTGGTCCGCAAGGGCCGCGAGGACAAGGTGAGCAAGACCAAGACGCCTGCGCTCAAGGGTTCGCCTCAGCGCCGGGGCGTGTGCACGCGCGTGTACACGACGACCCCGAAGAAGCCGAACTCGGCGCTGCGGAAGGTCGCTCGTGTCCGGCTGTCCTCTGGTGTCGAGGTCACCGCGTACATTCCCGGTGTTGGCCACAACTTGCAGGAGCACTCGATGGTGCTGGTCCGCGGAGGGCGGGTGAAGGATCTGCCCGGCGTTCGGTACAAGATCATTCGTGGCTCACTGGACACCCAGGGTGTGAAGAACCGTAAGCAGGCACGTAGCCGTTACGGCGCGAAGAAGGAGAAGTAATGCCTCGCAAGGGCCCGGCCCCCAAGCGCCCGGTGGTTGCCGACCCCGTGTACGGGTCGCCGCTGGTCAGCCAGCTTGTCAGCAAAATCCTGTTGAACGGCAAGAAGACGGTCGCACAGAGCATCGTCTACACCGCGATGGAGGGCACCCGTACCAAGACCGGCGTGGACCCGGTGCAGACGCTGAAGCGCGCCCTCGACAACGTGCGCCCGTCGCTGGAGGTCAAGAGCCGTCGTGTTGGTGGCGCGACGTACCAGGTTCCGGTCGAGGTCAAGCCTGCCCGCGCGACCACATTGGCGATGCGCTGGCTGGTGAGCTTCGCCCGGCAGCGTCGTGAAAAGACCATGGCCGATCGGCTCATGAACGAGATCCTCGACGCTTCGAACGGCCTCGGCGCCGCCGTCAAGCGCCGCGAGGACACCCACAAAATGGCTGAAGCGAACAAAGCCTTCGCCCACTACCGCTGGTAATTACGCCGAGTTGTCAGCGTCTCAGCCGGCTATAGCCCGCTGAGACGCTGACGAGTCAGGAACTCTTATGGCTGTCGATATCAAAACCGACCTGTCCAAGGTCCGCAATATCGGGATCATGGCCCACATCGACGCGGGCAAGACAACCACGACCGAGCGCATCCTGTTCTACACCGGAATCAACTACAAGATCGGTGAGGTGCATGAGGGCGCCGCCACAATGGACTGGATGGAGCAGGAGCAAGAGCGGGGGATCACCATCACCTCCGCTGCTACGACGTGCCATTGGAAAGATCATCAGATCAACATCATCGACACCCCAGGGCACGTCGACTTCACCATCGAGGTGGAGCGTTCGTTGCGAGTGCTCGACGGGGCCGTGGCGGTGTTCGACGGGGTCGCCGGGGTGGAGCCACAAACCCAGACCGTGTGGCGGCAGGCTGACCGCTACGGCGTGCCGCGCATCTGCTTCGTCAACAAGCTCGACCGCACGGGTGCGAGCTTCGAGCATTGCGTGGAGACCATCAAGAATCGGCTCAACGCGATACCCGCTGTCGTGCAGCTGCCGATCGGCTCTGAAGCCGACTTCATCGGCGTCGTCGACCTGATCAAGATGCGCGCCCTCACCTGGCGCGGTGAGACCAAGATCGGTGAGGATTACGCAGTCGAGGAGATTCCCGTCGAGCTTGTTGATCAAGCGCAAGCAGCTCGCCATGCGCTGATCGAGCTAGTGGCCGATCGCGACGATCACATGATGGAGGCCTTCCTGACTGACGAGGAGTCGATCACTCCGGAGCTCCTGCAGGACTCGATCCGGCGCGCAGTGCTGGCTTCCAAGATCACCGCTGTGCTGTGCGGCAGCGCGTTCAAGAACAAAGGCGTGCAGCCGTTGTTGGATGCGGTCATCGCCTACCTGCCATCGCCGCTGGATGTCCCCGCCATCCTTGGGTTCAAACAGGGCGACGAGTCGGTGACGATCGAGCGGCACCCGACCGACGCGGATCCGTTCGCGGCGCTGGCGTACAAGATCGCGGCTGACCCTCATCTGGGTCGGTTGACCTATATCCGCCTCTACTCAGGAAAGCTCGCGGCGGGCTCGACAGTGCTGAACGCGACCAAGGGACGTAAGGAACGGATCGGGAAGATCTACCAGATGCATGCGAACAAGCGCCAGGAGATCGCATCCGTTGGCGCTGGCCAGATCGTTGCCGTGATGGGGCTCAAGGACACCACCACTGGCGAGACGCTGAGCGACATCAGTAATCCCGTGGTCTTGGAGTCGATGGACTTCCCGGCACCCGTGATCGAGCAGGCCATCGAGCCGAAGACCAAGTCCGACCAGGAAAAGCTGGGCATGGCAATCCAGCGACTGGCCGAGGAGGATCCGACGTTCCGCGTCCACACCGACGACGAGACCGGTCAGACGATCATCGCCGGGATGGGCGAGCTGCACTTGGAGATCTTGATCGATCGAATGAAGCGCGAGTTCCGGGTCGGGGCCAACATCGGTAAGCCACAGGTCGCTTATCGCGAGACGCTTCGGCGACCGGTCGAGAAGGTTGAATACACGCATAAGAAGCAGTCAGGCGGCTCAGGTCAATACGGTCGTGTGATCATCAATGTGGAGCCGCAGCCGCATGGCTCTGGCTATGAATTCGTCAACCAGATCACCGGTGGGCGCATTCCGAGGGAATACATCCCGGCCGTTGACGAGGGCATCCAGGACGCCATGCAGTTTGGTGTGCTGGCCGGTTATCCGGTGGACGACGTGAAGGTAACGCTGATCGACGGCGCCTATCACGACGTCGACTCCTCCGAGCTCGCCTTTCGGGTCGCCGGCTCGATGGTCTTCAAGGAGGCCGCACGTCGCGCCGATCCCGCGCTGCTGGAGCCGGTAATGGCAGTGGAAGTCACCACTCCGGAGGCCTACCTCGGCACTGTGATCGGTGACCTCAACGCGCGGCGCGGCCATATCCAGGCGATGAACGACCTGCATGGCAACAAAGTTGTGCAGGCGCTCGTGCCACTGTCGGAGATGTTCGGCTACGTGGGCGACTTACGGTCCAAGACCTCGGGTCAGGCCTCGTACTCGATGGAGTTCCATTCCTATGCGGAGACCCCGAAGGCGATCGCCGAGGAGATCATTCAGAAAGCACGTGGGGAATGAGATCAACCACAACGATTGCGTTTGACCTGAGCGGAATCGTCCACAAAACTTAGGCCGGGTCAAAATCGGCCAGTTGGCTAATAACCCAAGAACCGCCCCGCGACCAGCGTGGCGAACATCCAGGAGGAGCCTCAGTGGCAAAGGCGAAGTTCGAGCGGACAAAGCCGCACGTCAACGTTGGCACTATCGGGCACATCGACCACGGAAAGACCACATTGACCGCGGCGATTACCAAGGTGCTGCACGACAAGTTCCCGACCCTGAACCAGGTGTCGGCGTTTGAGCAGATCGATAAGGCACCGGAGGAGCGTCAGCGCGGTATCACGATCTCGATCGCACATGTGGAGTACCAGACCGAGAAGCGGCATTACGCGCACGTCGACTGCCCCGGTCACGCCGACTACATCAAGAACATGATCACCGGCGCAGCGCAGATGGACGGTGCGATCTTGGTCGTTGCCGCGACTGACGGTCCGATGCCCCAGACCCGTGAGCATGTCTTGCTGGCCCGCCAGGTCGGCGTACCTGCGATCGTGGTGGCGCTGAACAAGTGCGACATGGTTGACGACGACGAGATCTTGGAGTTGGTCGAGCTCGAGGTTCGCGAGCTGCTCACCGAATACGAGTTCCCGGGCGACGATCTCCCGGTCATCAGGGTCGCAGCGCTTCCGGCGCTGAGCGGTGACGCCAAGTGGAGCGACTCGGTGATGGAGCTCATGGATGCGGTGGACAACTACATCCCGCAGCCTGTTCGCGAGGTCGACAAGCCGTTTCTGATGCCGGTTGAGGATGTCTTCACCATTACCGGCCGCGGCACCGTCGTTACCGGGCGTATCGAGCGCGGCGTGATCAAGGTGATGGAGACCGTCGATATCATCGGGATCCGCGACACCAAGCAGACCACTACGGTCACCGGCGTGGAAATGTTCCGCAAGCTGCTCGACGAGGGTCAGGCGGGCGAGAACGTCGGCCTGCTGCTCCGCGGCACCAAGCGTGAGGATGTCGAGCGCGGCATGGTCGTGATCAAGCCGGGCACGACGACTCCGCATACCGACTTCGAGGCTCGGGTCTACATCCTGTCCAAGGAGGAGGGCGGCCGCCACACGCCGTTCTTCAACAATTACCGTCCGCAGTTCTACTTCCGTACGACTGACGTGACAGGTGTCGTGAACCTTCCGGAAGGCACCGACATGGTGATGCCCGGTGACAACACGGACATGTCTGTGCAGCTCATCCAGCCCATCGCCATGGAGGCAGAGCTGAAGTTCGCCATCCGTGAGGGAGGCCGTACGGTTGGCGCTGGCCGAGTGACGAAGATCATCAAGTAGTCATGGCCCGCCCTTTGGCGATCTGATCGAGGGCTACCCCCGGACTTCAGCGGAAGTCCGGGGGTAGCCCTCGCCACGTATGGCGGCAGGGGTTAGATGGGTTGCAGCTGTGATCATCAGGGTCCGGCTGTGACCTTTAGGAGGTCATCGTGGCAGGAACCGTCGCCCGCGTCACCGAGATCAGTGCTAGATCAGACACCAGTTTCGAAGACGCCGTGAAGGTTGGCCTCAACCGCGCCAGCGCGACACTGCGTGGTGTCACGTCGGCCTGGATCAAGGAGCAGTCGGTCGACGTAGAGAACGGCGCGATTGTTGGCTACCGCGTCAACTCGCTGGTCACCTTCGTCCTCGAATAACACTCCTCCTCATCCCGGCGCGAGCAGCGCGACCGGGTATGAGGCCAGCACGTCTGCGACCGTTACGGTTCCGCCCCATCGGCAACCGGTCAGCACATCAACGTAAGGCACCGGCAGCTCAACAGCGGTGTCACCCCAGCCGCCGGCAGCAGCTAGCCGGATAGGAAGTCGGGTTGCCAGGGTGATCGCCCCGCCGCGATCAAAGCCGATGAGGTGTTGCTGCGCGGGACCGCGGGCCTCGATCGCCTGGTAGCCACTGAACCATTCGGGCTTCTTGCGACGCAGCCGTAGGGCCTGCCGGGTGACCCAGAGTTTCGCGGCGCCGGTTGCATCGATGGCAGGCGGATCATCGCCGAGCGATTCCAGTAGCCGACTCCGCTCGGCAAAGTCGACCGGTCGCCGGTTGTCCGGATCCACCAATGAGTCCTCCCACAGTTCAGTGCCCTGGTAAACGTCCGGCACCCCCGGCATGGTCAGTTGAACGAGCTTTTGGCCAAGCGAGTTGGACCAGCCGGGGGGCGTGATGAGCCCGTCAAGCTGCTTCCATGCAGCGCGCAGCGGGGGATCGTCGTACGCGGCATCGACCGCCTCATGCACTGCCGTTTCGTACCCGGCGTCCGGTGCCGTCCACGTTGTGCCATCGCTTGCCTCACGCATTGCCTTCTCGGCGTACGCATGCATTCGAGCCCGCTCGATCGGCCCGGTGCCGGCCAGGGCCTGCGCAAGGAAGTACCCAAATAGGCGGTTCGGGACTGTCGTCATGCTCAAGAACAGCTCAGCGAAGCCAGCCCAGGCCTCGGGAATCTCCGACAG
>DATHIJ010000461.1:0-2559 GCA_035489975.1 Propionibacteriaceae bacterium
AGCCGCGGGGTCACGGAACGCGGCGAATACGTCAGCCGGTAGCGAGCGAGGCATGCCTAATCGACTGGCGAGGCTGCGACTAGCCGCAAGCAACACGCTGCCAAAGCGGCGTGTCCGGTTCAGTGCCAGGATCGGCGCGGGTGCTCCTTCTCGGGTCCGGAACCGCTCCGGAAAGTCCAAGATCCCGCGCGCCTCAGCCCCGCGAAACCTATAGATCGACTGGTCGGGATCCCCCACGACGACAACGTCCCGCCCATCGCCGCCAACGATCTGCAGCAGTCGGACCTGGGAAGGATCGGTGTCTTGATACTCGTCCACAAAGACGCAACTGATCTCCTTGCGCCGCGTCGTCGCGATCTCGGGCCGGGCCAGAATTATCCGGCACCGGTGCACCAGTTCGGCGTAGTCGAGCACGCCTTCGGCGTCCAGCACGTCAAGGTATTCGTCGAAGAAGGTCCCAAGGCTCACCCACTCCGCTCGAGCCGTGATCTGTCCCGCTTCGACAACGTCCTCCGGATCCATGCCCAGCTGTCGAGCCCTGGCCAGCACGGCTCGAACCTCGCCGGCGAACGCCCGCGTGGGAAACGCACGCGCTAGCGACTCCGGCCACTGGGCGCGCTGAGTTTCCAGGCTCCCGCGAAGTGTCTCCCGGACGCGGAACTCCTGCTCAGGTCCGGTCAACAGCCGCAGCGATGCGCCGAACTCATTCGATCCAACGTCGGTCTGATTGCCGAAGCGACGCACCAGCGCGTAACAAAAGGCGTGAAAAGTCATGGCCATCGGGGTCACCGTGGTGCGGCCCAACCGCGCTGCAATCCGAGCCCGTAAATCGGCGGCAGCCTTGCGCGAGAAAGTCAGCACAAGGATGCTGTCCGGCGTCGCCCCGCGGCGCTCGATCCGATCCACTACGCACTCGACCAGAGTCAAGGTCTTGCCGGTGCCCGGTCCAGCGAGAACCAGCAACGGCCCTCCCGGGTGCTCGACGACGGCGCGTTGCGCCGCATCAAGGACGGGCGGAGCAGGCAGCGTCATCGGCCCCCGAGTCAACCGGTACATCGCAGTTCCTGGTCTAGGAATGGTCAGTTGGTACGCAGGTATTGGAACAGACAGGACTGACGAATCAGCGCAGGCGACACAAAATAGCTATGAGATTGGCCGGTCGGGCAATGCACAGTCGAAGACCGCCACTGCGGCGGCCGCGAGCAGCCCGGTCCCGAAGATCACATCTCCGAATTGAGCGAAAGTAGCGAAATAGATCGTGGTACTGCCGTCTCGGATCAAAGCGGCGTACGCCAGAACCGTCATGCTCAGCACATAGTTGGTCAAGACCAACAGCACCCGAGTGGACCGTGAAAAACGCCGGCTCTCCCGGTTCGCCCAGTTAGACCCGGTGAAGAGGTCCCAGGTCAGACCGAACAGCACCAGTGCCGCGCCAGAGAATCCGAGCACCGCCCCGAGCGGGTCGGAGATGAAGTCGCGGTAGGAAAACAAGGCAGACAAGATCAGGATCCCGGAGAACGCCAGTGCCCGCTGCGGAGTCAGACTTCGGCGGAGCAACAAGATCACCACGGCGACCAGGACCACAGCGGAAGCCACGAGATTCAGCGCATCAGGATTGATCGGTGCCGGCGTGCGATCGCCAAACAGCAGCTGGCGCGCCAGCGCCACTAGCATGACGCCGATGCAACCCAGGACCAGCGCTCGGCCGCTGCGGCCTCGGCGGGCCGCGCGCACCGCGAGGATGATCAGGACCACCCCGACGAGCACTCGACTGGGGTCGACGATGCGCGCGACGAGCGGCGTGATATCGAACGAGAGCCGGGCCGCAGCACCCCCGGGCTCCAGTGAAGCGAGCACCTGGAGGACGGACAAGAAGACCTGAACAGGGAACGTGACGGCAATCACCGCTGCTGCAATCGGGAAGCCGACTCGACCGAGCTCGTCGCCCAGTTCGGAGACGACAGGGGTTGCCTGCCGCTGCCGGGATACCCGCAGCACCATCAGACCGACTACTGCGAACGCTGCGACCAACGCGCTCGCCCAGAGCAGCGAGGTCAGGCCTTCCACCACTGGATCTCGCTGGGCAATCAGCCAGACGCACTGGACCAGGCGGATGCAGAGAACCACTACCAGGATCAAGTAAGGCCATCCCTGTTTGGCGAACCGTTGTGCGTTCTGAGTCGCCGCCACCGTCGCTCGCACGGTGACCTCCGCGACTGAGGCACCCGCCAGCGTCGCGGCTGGCAGGGCGAGGTAACCGAGCGCGGCCGCTGTTTGCTGGAGGTTGAGTGGATTGAGGTCCGACCCGTAGATCTTGGCTTCGCGGGTCTCGGCGACGCCGATCGTCATCACCAAACCGACAAGCGCCCACACTATGGCGAATTCCCACCAGGCGAACCCGCGACGCCATCGAATGATCACCAGCACCAGAAGCGCCGTCATAAGGCAGGCAGCGATCACCGGCCAGCCGGCCCAGCCCGCAAGTGATGGACTGCGCAGCGACCACGTTCCCATCACGATGAGCGTGAACAGCAGACCGAGCACCTTGAGCCACCAGGG
>DATHIJ010000462.1:0-5760 GCA_035489975.1 Propionibacteriaceae bacterium
AGCTGGACATGAGCGAGTACTCCGGGAGGCCGTGTGCTTCTCGGAGTACTCGCTCATGTCCAGCTGGATCAACGCGTCCTCGTCGCCGAACAGGAACTCGGTCAGCGCTTTGGTCAGCTCCGTCTTGCCGACACCGGATGGGCCGGCGAAGATGAACGAGCCACTGGGTCGCTTCGGGTCCTTCAGGCCTGCCCGGGTACGCCGGATCGATCGCGAGAGCGCCTTGACCGCGTCGTGCTGGCCGATGTAGCGCCTGCCGATTTCGTCTTCCATCCGCAGCAGCCGGGCCGACTCCTCCTCCGTCAACTTGAACACCGGAATGCCAGTCGCCGTTGACAGCACCTCGGCGATGATCTCCTCGTCCACCTCAGCGACGACGTCAAGATCACCAGACTTCCACTGCGCCTCACGCTCGGCGCGTGCGGTCAGCAGCTTCTTCTCGTCATCGCGGAGACCCGCAGCACGCTCGAAGTCCTGGGCGTCGATTGCGGCTTCCTTCTCCAGCCGTACGGCGGCCACCTTTTCGTCGAACTCCCGAAGATCCGGTGGAGCGGTCATTCTCCGGATCCGCAACCGCGCGCCCGCCTCGTCGATCAGGTCGATCGCCTTGTCCGGCAGGAAGCGGTCGGAGATATAGCGGTCGGCCATCTGAGCCGCGGCGACCAGTGCTTCGTCAGTAATAGTGATCCGGTGGTGCGCCTCGTAGCGGTCGCGAAGCCCACGCAGAATGTCGATGGTGTGCGCGATGGACGGCTCTGCGACCTGAATCGGCTGGAAGCGCCGCTCCAGAGCGGCATCCTTCTCCACGTACTTGCGATACTCGTCCAACGTGGTCGCGCCGATCGTCTGGAGCTCACCGCGAGCCAGCATCGGCTTGAGGATGCTGGCAGCGTCGATCGCGCCCTCAGCCGCGCCGGCCCCGACCAGGGTATGGATCTCGTCGATGAATAGCACCACGTCGCCGCGGGTCTTGATCTCCTTCAGCACCTTCTTGAGGCGCTCTTCGAAATCGCCGCGATAACGGCTGCCGGCAACCAGCGCACCAAGATCGAGTGTGTAAATCTGCTTATCTCGCAGTGTTTCCGGAACATCCCCACGGACGATGGCCTGGGAAAGGCCTTCGACCACGGCGGTTTTGCCGACGCCGGGCTCACCAATCAGCACCGGGTTGTTTTTGGTACGCCGCGAGAGCACGGTCATCACTCGTTCGATCTCAGTCTCACGGCCGATAACCGGATCAAGCTTGTTCTCCCGGGCAGCCTGAGTGAGATTGCGACCGAACTGGTCGAGCACCATCGATGATGACGGAGTGCTGCCCTGCTCTGGAGCACCGGCAGTAGCTGCTTCCTTACCTTGGAAGCCGCTGAGTAATTGCAGAACTTGATTTCTGACTCGGTTGAGGTCTGCGCCGAGCTTCACCAAAACCTGCGCAGCGACGCCTTCACCTTCCCGAATCAGACCGAGCAGGATGTGCTCGGTACCGATGTAGGAATGATTGATCTGAAGAGCTTCGCGCAAGCTCAGTTCCAGTACCTTTTTTGCCCGCGGCGTGAATGGGATGTGTCCACTCGGGGATTGCTGCCCATGGCCGATGATCTCTTCAACTTTTTGCCGAACAGCTTCTAAGGAAATACCAAGGGACTCCAAAGCTTTGGCGGCCACGCCCTCGCCCTCATGGATGAGTCCCAGCAGGATGTGCTCAGTTCCGATGTAGTTGTGGTTCAGCATGCGAGCCTCTTCCTGCGCCAACACCACAACGCGCCGGGCCCGGTCGGTAAACCGCTCAAACATGATGGTTGCTCCCTCGTTCTCGGTACTGCTCTCGCCCTGCTGGCGCGGAGCAAGAACCGATGTCACTCACTCTAGTCGGCCACGCCTTCACTTGGCTTGTTGCAGATTCGCCGCGCGCCCGGCTGTCGGCCGCCTGGTGTGCTCCTGCTGCGCCCGATCAAGCAAAGTGCGGTGTCGGGTTACAACAGTCATCCGACCGCCCGATATTCCCCCTTGCCGGTGACGTTTTGTGAACCAGCGCGAAGGTCTGCGGATGGGCTGGCGACCAGCGGTGAAACCGGCCAGACCTGACCGTGAACAGCAAGCGCCCTGGGCGAAACATGTTCGCCCAGGGCGCAACGATGACGAGGATCGCCAGAGCCGATGGACTACCGGCGAGACCTGACGACAGCAGTTCGGAGAGGTGACCGAACACTCACATCAAGCGTGAGCCTTCTCGTACGCTTCCCGTACATCTGCCGAGACCCGGCCGCGGCTGCTGACCTGGTGGCCGTGTGCTTGTGCCCAGGCTCGGATGTCGCTGGTGCTGCTATTGCCGGATGCCTTGGTTGCCCGCTTACGACGGCCGCCGATCTTGCGGGCGTGTGAAACCCATGGGGCCAACGCGTCGCGGAGCCCCGAGGCGTTCTTAGATGACAGGTCGATTTCATACTCGGCACCGTCCAATGCGAAAGTGACCGTCTCGTCGGCGGTTCCCCCGTCGTAATCGTCTTCGAGAATGATCTGCACGCGCTGCGCCATAAGTCCTCCGGTTGACAAAGTGAGAAGTACCTGACAGGAGCGAGATTACTCGCATTCTTCAGTTTCCTGAAGAAAAATCGAGAGCAATATCCAAGGCAGGCGCGGAATGGGTGATCGCTCCTACTGCAACGAAATTGACTCCAGTCTGGGCAACTTCGGCTGCGTTCAGTAATGTCAAGCCGCCACTAGCCTCGAAAGTTGCCAGATCTGCTAAGTCCGCGACGATAGCGGCCATCGCATCAGTGCTCATATTGTCGAGAAGGATCTCAGTAGCACCCGCGGCTACGACCTGGTGCGCCTGCTCCGCCGAGGTCACCTCCACCTCGACCATAACATCGGGAAAAGAGTGCCGGACCGCGCGATAAGCCCCTACCACTCCCCCGGCGGCGACCACATGGTTGTCCTTGATCAGCGCCGCATCAGCCAATGACATCCGGTGATTGATACCACCGGCAACACGGACCGCGTACTTTTGCAACATTCTCAAGCCCGGAAGAGTCTTACGGGAGTCCCGAACCTTGGTATTTGTTCCAGCGAGTGCGTCGACCCACGCGCGAGTGGCCGTGGCCACACCCGACATCATGGTGATCAAATTCAAGGCAACTCGCTCAACAGTCAAAAGCGCACGGGCATTGCCGGTGATCGAGATCAGCGCGTCGCCGCCCGCCACGCGGTCACCGTCGGCTGCATGCAACGTGAGTTCGAACTCGCCGGCAGGTGCGCAGACTGTTGCCACCGCGTAGGCGGCAACTGGCAGCCCAGCGACCGTGCCCGGCTCGCGCACTACGAACTCACCGTGGGCGGTCTGGTGAGCCGGGACGGTCGCATAAGACGTGACGTCGAGTCCGGCGCCGGTGCCTGGCGGCAGCACACCGCGGCCGCCCAAGTCCTCCTCTAGGGCCTCGGCGATGATCAGCGACACGGCATTCAGGTCGAGTCCCGCAGCTGTCACGAGGCCCTCAACGGCGGTCAGCGTGGTGCAGATCATCGAAGGTCCGAATGCCTGTCCGGGCTCGCGGGCAGAGCCGGCACGAAGTGATGCCGCAGGCCTTGCTGATCATCATGTGCGACGAGAAGGTGGCCCCGCCAGGACTCGCGACGGTCCTCGAAGTCATCGCGCCAGTGAGCTCCTCGTGATTCCTCGCGCAGGCGCGCAGAAGCCACGACGGCCGCTGCCACCGTCATCAGGTTCGTTGCCTCCCAAGACTCCAGGCCAGGCTCCGCGCCCGCACGTCGTGCCAGCCTGGCCAACTCCTGAACGCAGGTATCAAGTCCAGCGGCGTCTCGCAGCCCTCCAGCGTGTCGGCTCATGGCCTGCTGCAACGCAGGCACCACTGATCGATCGATGAGTCCTGGTGGCCGACGATCCAGCGCCGGAGGTCGGCGCGGTGGTCGCTGGTCCTGTAGCTGTACCGCAATCCGACGAGCGAAGACGAGCCCTTCCAGCAGCGAGTTCGAGGCCAACCGATTGGCACCATGCACGCCCGACGAGGCCACCTCGCCGCAGGCATAGAGGCCTAGCAGGTTCGTTGCACCATCGATGTCGGTCGCCACCCCTCCACAGAAGTAGTGGCAGGCCGGCGCCACCGGGATCAGATCGGTGGCCGGATTGATGCCGGCGCGGCGGCAGCTGTGCCAGATTGTTGGAAACCGCACACGCCAGGTCTCCTCACCCAGCATCCGACCATCCACGTAGACATGATCAACACCGGCCGCCGCCATCTCTTTCATGATCTGTTTGGCGACGACGTCTCGAGGTGCGAGTTCAGCAAGTTCATGCTTGCCGACCATGAAGCGTTCGCCACGGGAGTTGACCAGCTTGCCGCCCTCCCCGCGTACTGCCTCGCTGACCAGTGGCAGTTGGCCGCGGGCTCCGGTACCCAGGTAGAGCACGGTCGGGTGGAATTGGATGAATTCGATGTCCCGTAACCAGGCTCCTGCGCGGAGTGCAGCACCGACCCCGTCTCCGGTGGAGACCGGCGGATTCGTCGTCACGGCGTAGATCTGACCAATGCCGCCCGTGGCCAGCACGACCGCTCTGGCATGCACCGCACCGACGCCTCCCCGAGTGCCCTCCCCAAGTACGTGCAGTGTCACGCCGGCAACTGCCGGCCTCTCGTCGGGGCCAACCTCGGCCGGAATGAGGTCGAGAACCAGAGCATGCTCGACGATCTCGATCGCGCGATCGGCGGTGACCGCGGCGATCAGCGCGCGTTCGATCTCGGCGCCGGTAGCGTCGCCCCCGGCGTGTGCGATCCGGTTCCGCTTGTGGCCGCCCTCACGGGTCAGTTCCAGCTCGCCGGCCAGGTCGCGATCAAATTCAGCGCCTCGGTTGATGAGTTTGGCAGCCTCGTCTGGCCCCTCGGTGACCAATACGCGTACTGCCTCCTCGATGCAGAGCCCAGCGCCAGCCACCAGAGTGTCGTCAATGTGTTGTTCGATCGTGTCGCCTTCAGCCTGAACCCAGGCAATTCCACCCTGGGCCCAGTGCGTCGAGCCGGCCGCGACCTCATCCTTGGTGACGACCATGATCGTTCCGAGATCCCGGCACTCCAGAGCAGCCGTGAGACCTGCGATGCCCGATCCGATCACGACGACATCCACTTCGCGTACCCATCCCGGCGGTTCCGCGGCGAGCCGGTGCGGCAGAGAGGGTAATGGCGGCAGTGCGGGAAAAGAAGGTGGTGATTTCGCCTGGACGGGGCTGGACGTCAGGGACGCAGCATCAGGCAGCATAGGGCCATGCTCCCGCATTCGCCGGCGGGGGGAGCGGGCCCCCCTGAGCCCCCTTTCCGGGGGTGGCGCACCTGGTTCGACGCCTGGGTCGAATCGGCGTACGGTGCGGACGGATTCTGGCGCATTCACAGCCCTGACGTCCATTTCCGTACCGCAGCAACCAGCGGGCCGTTGCTTGCCGAAATGCTGGCTGCCCTCGTCGACCGCCACGAGATCACTCACGTGGTGGATGTCGGTGCCGGCACTGGGCGTTTGCTGGACGAACTCTCTGTCATCCGACCTGACTTGCGACTGCTGGGAATCGACCTTCGAACACGACCCAAAGGCTTGGCTGCGCAAGTGGACTGGGCCCAAGACCTCTGGGACGTGCGATACGGCTGCTGGACCACAGGCGAGGCGGGCGCCGCCTTGGGCCAGACTGAACCGGTCATGATCATCTGCTGCGAATGGCTGGATGACTTGCCGTGCTCGGTGGTCGCGCGACATACCGAC
>DATHIJ010000463.1:0-3802 GCA_035489975.1 Propionibacteriaceae bacterium
GTCTCCCACCGCGAAACCGACGACCCCGGCGCCCACAGCAGCCACGACGCCAACCACGTCACGGCCCACGATGAACGGCATCGGCAACGGAGTCTGGTAGGAACCCGAACGGACGAAGGTGTCCACGTTGTTGACGGCAACCACCTCGGCGCGCACGAGCACGTCGGTCGGTCCGAATGCGGGCGTGGGGAGTTCGCCAAGACGGATGTTCTCCGGGGGCCCCGTTGCGGTGATGTAGGCCGCCGTCACGGCGGCTGGCAGCTCAGTCAAACGCCGCTTCCTCTTCTAGGCTGCTCGATTACGACTGGACCATAGCAGCGGCGTGCAGCGCAGTCGCTGTGCTGTTGTGCCCAGTGGCAAACATTGGGCGCATCTTCGCGGAAGCACGGCAGCCGGTGCTGCGGTGATCAGCCGTTACGGCGGGAGCAGGTGTTCTGACCGCGCCGGCGGATCCGAAAAGGCCAGCGCGGCCTCCTCGACCTCTCTATCGGCCGCCGTCAGGCGCCCTTGGTGCTGGCGCATGTGTTCCTCCCAGGATGGGACGCTGAAGAGTTCGATAAAACGGTCGGGCCGGTCTCCGTCGCGGTACAGCTCCCAACGCGTTGCCCCTGTTCGCCGTCGAGACTGGCGAAGGTGGTCCATGGCTTCGAGGAAGGCGGACTCCCGATCGGGCGTGACCGTGTACTCGACCGTGACCAATATGGGTCCGGAATCCGGCTCGGGGTCGAAGGCCAGTCGCGCCTCCGGCCAATAGACGGCCGGCTCGCGGTCGAGGTGACCGGTCTCCGGCACGCGCAGAAACACTCCCGCGACGACGCCCGCCAGTGCGACGACTGCCGCCATCAGGAATGCCGGCTGCAGGCCGAAGCTCTCAGCCACAAGTCCCCAGAGCAACGCGCCAACCGTCATCGAGCCGGTGAAGGTGAGCATGAATACGGCGAGGGCACGGGCCCTGACCCATACCGGCAAGAACAGCTGCAGCTCGGCGGCCAGCGTGGAAGTCATGGCCATCCAAGCCATCCCCGCGAGCACCAAGATCACCAGGGCAGCCGCGAAGCTCTGGGTCAAAACGATCACGGCCAAGCCTGCTGCGTAAAGGAGGGCAGCGACCGTCAGCAGCCCGCTGCTGGAGAGGCGGTCCCGCACTCGTCCGAGCACAAAAGCACCGAGGATGGCGCCGAGGCCCAACGCGCCGAAGAGTGCCCCGTATCCGTCGGCTCCGAGGCCCAAGCGCTGACTGGCGACCAGCGGTAGCAGCGCCCACAGTGCCACCGCAGGTGCGACGAACAAGATCGTCCGGAGCAGGATGCGGCGCACGATGGGTTCGTGCCAGACGTAGCGGCCGCCGGCGCGAAGTGCTGGCAGGAAGCGCTCCCGGCGGTTCTCGGATTCGGCCTTCGGCCGGCGCCAGAAAAGCAGCACCACCCCGAAAAAGGCGACGCATACCGCATAAAGAGCGAAGACAACCGGTACGCCACCTAGGTAGGCGATCACGAGCCCGGCCAGCGCCGGCCCGATCGAACGAGCCCCGTTCACGCTGACCAGGTCGAGTCTGGTTGCCGCTCGTAGCTGTGTCCTGGGCACCAGTTCAGGCATGGTGGCCTGCCATGTGGGGAGCTGCAGCGCTCCACCCGCACCCAAGGCGAAGGTGAAGCCGAGTAGCAGGGCCGGTGGCATCTGCCCGATGGCGGTGAGGACGGCGAGCAGGATGCCCAGGACAAAGAGATAGGCCTGCACCGTGATCAGCAGCCAGCGCCGATCGAGGGAATCGGCTAACACGCCGCCGGGTAGCGCGAGCAGCATCAGGGGCAAGGTGGTCACTACCTGAACCAACGAGACCAGCGCCGCCGCGTTGGGAGCGTCCACCAATAGCCACTGGGCGCCGACCGTCTGCCCCCAGGTCCCGATCCAGCTGATGAACATGCCCAGCCAGAGCCAGCGGAAGGTGCGCTGCGCAAGAGGTGCCCAGGCAGAGGAGTCAGCCGCGGGTACTGAAGCGACTTTCCCAGCCGCAGCCGCGTCCCCGGCCTCTCCGCCCGTAGTCATGTCACCTCCCTGCACCACAACTCACACCGTCTCACTTGGACTCCGACTTGTCAGGGTCTCAGCAGGCTATAGCCAGCTCAGACGCTGACCAGTCGGAGTCCGAGTGAGTGATCATCACTGTGTCGAGTCGCGTTCTAAACGGTCGTGTAAGGGTCGCGGAATTGCTCCCAGGGCCCTTTCGAATCGGCATTGTCGCGATCACTCGCGACTTAGGCACTATTGCCGATGTGTCCCGTACCCCCGACGAGCGATTGTAAAGGCGTACTCGCAGAAACAACCCCGTTTCGGCGGCGCGAAAGGATCAAGGGCCATGACAATCACGAATACGGCCAAAGAATCACAGACTCGACGGCTGAGGAGCCGCCACGCGATACGTCTCGGCGCTGCGGCATCCGGTCTCGCCGTCGTCCTGGCGTGTGGAGCGACCGGCACCGCATTGGGCGCACCTAATGAACCAGGTCAGCTCCATGTGGAAGGTCAACTCCTTCCAGTCGATGGGAGCCCCGGACTGTACCGGGTCACCGGCGGGCTGGTCGGCACCTACAAGCTGCGCACCGAGCGGGTGATCAACTCCTGGACCTACTGGACCACGAAGATCGACTACATCGAAGGGACCGAATCACTCACCGGCTGCGTTGACCAGAACCAAAACCAGAGCTGCGACGCGAACGAACCATCCAGTGAGCTGAGGCTCAAGTTCAGCCGAGTGGCCAACTTCGACACCGGCACAGCACGGCTGATCGAAAGCCGCTCCACCCACCAGCTCTACAGCAGTGACCACTTCTCCAGTGGGCTGTTGACGATGCGGGATCTCCCGGTTGGAGGCAGCGATGAGATCGTGTCGACATATGAGGGCGACCTCCAGGTTACCGAGGTTGTGGTGGGCTCGAAGCAAGCGGGTTAAGAGGCCGATCAGAAAGTGCAAATTGGCCTGAAAGACACGACCGAAGAAAGTGCGGGCGAATGGCAAATTCCGCTCACCGAAATGCGCAATTCGCCCACGCTTTCTGAGAACATCGGGATAACTCTCCAGATTCTCGTGCCCGGCTAAGTGGCGCGGGGAGGTGCACCTTCGTGATAATTGACAAGGAGCTCTTCGCCGACGCCCTTCCGACCTATCTCACGCGGTTCGTCGGCCGGGATCGGGAAATCGCGGCGGTCCTGTCGATACTGCTCCCGGGGCGGCTAGTCACCGTCTGTGGGGTCGGAGGCGCCGGTAAGACCCGACTGGCCATCGAGGTGGCAAAGCGCAGCCGGGCTCACTCCGGCGCGATAGCGGACTACGAGGTGTATTGGGTGCCGCTCGCTTCTGTGGTCGATCCGACCGAGGTGCCGGCGGCGGTGGCTAGCGGAATCGGCCTCGCTGGTTCGGTGGGTGATCGAGCATTGATGCCTGTCGTGAGAGCTCTGACAGATCGGCGGGCGCTGCTCGTACTGGACAACTGTGAACAGGTTGCCGCCGCATGTCGGGAGGCGGTTGCTTCACTGCTCGGCGCCTGCCCGACCCTAACGGTGCTCGCGACCAGCCGAATTCCTCTCGAGCTACCGGCCGAGGAGGTGTTCGCCATTCCACCGCTGGGTGGTGCAGCGCTCCGGGCGGATCCTTTCGAGAGTGATGCGGTCGCCCTATTCCTCGACCGGGCGACCTCGGTGGCCGGGTCCTATGCTCTGACCGAGCACAACGCCAGGACCCTCGGCGATATCTGTGACGTGCTTCATGGCTTGCCGCTCGCCATCGAACTCGCGGCTAGCTGGA
>DATHIJ010000464.1:0-2843 GCA_035489975.1 Propionibacteriaceae bacterium
AGCTCGGGGTCGTCGCGCCCATCTGCCCCCGGAATGGCCGGAATCCCCAGGTCGGCGCGTTCGATGACGGTGCCGGACAACCCGTCGGTTTTGGCCTGCTGGAGGTCGACCAGCAATTCTTGCGGGGTCCGCGGCGGCAGCTTGTCTTCGGCGCTCGCGGTTGCAGCGACCAGGCCTGTTCCCGCAACGGCGAGCACGAAGGCCAGCGGCGCTAGCAAACGCAGCGCTGGTTTGGAGTCGAAAATCCGCATGTGCCCATTGTTGCCTTCGCTCACTGTGAGAACCCTGAGGTGCTTCGCTCACCGGACGGACGCCTGAGACCCGCCCCCAGCCCATACTTGGCGTGTGCGGGTGCTGCTGGTCGACGATGAGGAGCGGATGGTCGCCGCTCTGCGGCGTGGGCTCGCAGCGGAGGGATTCGTGGTAGAGAGTGCCAGCGACGGGACAGCTGGCCTGCGGCTGGCTCAGCACGGCGACTTCGACGCCGTGGTACTCGATGTCATGCTGCCTGGGCTTTCCGGTTATGAGGTCGTGCGCCGACTGCGCGCACATCAGAATTGGGTTCCGGTGCTGATGCTGTCGGCCAAGGATGGTGAATACGATCAGGCCGACGCTCTCGACGATGGCGCCGATGACTACCTGACCAAGCCTTTTTCTTTCGTCGTCCTGCTGGCCAGGATTCGAGCGCTGCTGCGGCGCGGCGCCAGTGCCAGGCCGGTGGTTCTCAGCGCAGGGGACCTGAGTCTGGACCCCGCGAGCCGCGAGGTCTGGGTGCACGGTGTGCCGGCTGACCTGACGCCTCGGGAGTTTGTGCTGCTGGAATATCTGATCCGCAACGCCGGTCGGGTGATCGGCAAGGCTGAGCTACTCGATCACGTGTGGGACAGTGCTGCCGACGTTGCACCCAATGCGGTCGAGGTCTATGTCGGCTACCTGCGTCGCAAGATCGGGAACCATCGGCTGATCACGGTACGTGGCGTTGGCTACCGGCTCGTGACGTAGCCTGAGGAACTCAGCACGTGAAGCGATTCTGGACGCTGAGCCTCCGGGCTCGCCTGATGATCATTGGGCTCGCCGGAGTGGGCATCGCGCTGATCATGGGAGGCCTGGCCTTCTTCGGTGCACTAACGTATTCGGTCGATCGCACGCTTGACATCGAAGCCCTGGCCAGTGCACAAGAGGTTGCTGCAATGGTCAACGAGAATCGGCTGCCGACTCCAATTCCTGTGTCCGGCGCTCAGGTGGTCCAGGTGGTGGACGCCCAGCAAAGAGTGATCGGCGGTTCGGTGACAGCCGACCGGCTAACCCCGCTCCTGCGGCCCAACGAACTCGCGACGGCTCTCGCGGGGGAGGCGGTCGTCGTGGACGGCGTCCGCGTCGGCACTTCTGAGCCGCTGCGAGTCCGAGCGAAGCCTGCGGGATCGGCCAACGCACCGGTCAGCGTGATCATCGGCCTACCTATCGGTGATGTGCTCGCCACGCGTACGGCGCTGCGGAACGCGCTGCTCATCACGTTTCCGCTGCTGCTGGCGGCCCTGGCGGCAATCGCCTGGCGCGTGATCGGTTGGACACTGCAACCGGTGGAGCAGCTCCGCGCCGGTGCCGAGCAGATCAGTCGTGCGGGCCGGATCCGTGGCGCCGCCGGGGGCGAACGGCCCCCCGTACCGACTGCTGCAGACGAGATTCGCGCCCTCGCCGTGACCCTCAACGAGATGCTCGATCGGCTGGCTGACGCCCAAGAACGACAACGCTGGTTTGTGGCGGACGCCGCTCACGAGCTACGCAGCCCGCTGGCCAACATCCGGACGCAACTGGAGGTGGCCGAACGGCTGGGCGAGGGCGGCACGCTACCTGCCGACCTCATGGCTGATGTCAAACGGCTGTCCGGGCTGGTTGAGGACCTGCTGCTCCTAGCGCGGGTCGACGCCGATACCAGGCCACCACCGCAGTTGAGTGCTGTTGATGCTCGCGAGCTGGTGGCTGAGGTGACCAGGGCGTACGCAGGTGCTCGAGTTCCCGTGACACTCGTCGCAGAGGAGTCATTAATGATCATGGTCGATCCCGATGAGCTGCATAGAGCGGTCGGGAACGTGGTTGACAACGCTGTGCGGCACGCGCGTACTCGGGTGACAGTGGCAGCCACAGTTGATCAGGATCAGGCCGTGATCAGCGTCAGCGACGACGGAGCCGGCATCCCGCCCGAACATCGAGAGCTGGTCTTCGAGCGCTTCACCAGGCTCGATGACGCGCGGGGTCGGAACTCAGGGGGAGCTGGACTTGGGCTGGCCATAGTCCGTGACCTGCTCACTCGAGCGGGCGGTACCGTCGCGATCACAGCCGGGGAGACCCCCTGGCAGACGCGCGCGGAGTTGCGACTGCCGCTGGCTTCCATCCCGAAGATCACGAACTGATACCGATCGCTACGCCGATCCCGACGCTCGCGCCCTTGTTAGCACTCCCACCCCCTTGTCTGCTAACTGCTGCGTGGGGACTATTAAGCATCAGTTCGGCTGGTGATCAACGACGTACCACCACGGTGCTGCAGGTGAGCAGCGAGTTGGGAGGTCATCATGGATGGCTATCGGCCTTCGTCGATTGAGGTTGCACCGCTGCAAGCCGACGGATCGCTGTACGGGTTCATGCTGATGGGCCGCTGGCCCAACGACACCGTCGAGTGGGCGCGATTCTTGGTCCTTGCCGTGCAAATGGCTGCCGTTCCGGGCTTGCTACCGACCAGCACTGTGTTTCGAGTGCGCGAGGAGTTGCCGGACGAGCCGCACCCGAGCGCCGTGGGCCTGGTGGTAGCCGAGGGGCAACTGCTTGGTGACCATCCGCTTCAGCCC
>DATHIJ010000465.1:0-6590 GCA_035489975.1 Propionibacteriaceae bacterium
GAAGACAACCGGCGACCCGCCGCGCTTCGATGCCTAACGGGCTTCTACCAGGGCGCTCAACTCGGCACTCGATCCAGGCAGCAGCTCCGAGGCGGGGGCCAGATAGACACTGCCCGGGCGAGTGTTGCGGGTGATCAGCGCACCTGCGCCAATAATGCAGCCGGCAGCGACCGTCACACCCGCCCTCACCGTGGCGTTGGCGCCGATGATGCAGTAGGGCTCAACGGTAGAATCCCCCAAGACCACGCTATGCGGCCCCAGAAAGCAGTGATCCTGGATTTCCGTATGGTGACCCACAACACTTCCGGTCTCGATGATCACGTTGCTGCCGATACGCGCGAATGGCTTTATCACCACGTTCTCGTAAACAAAGCAGTTCTCCCCGACCACCGCTTCCGGCCATGTCACGGCCCGGGAGCTCACGTAGCTCACGAATCGGTAACCTTTAGCCTGCGCCTGCTGAACCTTCTCCGCACGCAGTTGGTTGACTCTCTTCAGACCGATGGGAACCGCCATCAGATACTCCTCCGGCGGATAGTGTTGAGCGATCTCTTCAAACGGAACCACGGGACAGCCCAGCAACTCAGGCTGCTTTATGTACGCCCGGTCCACGGTAAACGCAGCGACTTCGTGGGGAGAATCATGACTCAGGTAGAAGTGATTCATCTCCGCGAAAGGCTCGTTACCGAAAATCACAACCTTGCTCATTCCCGAGCCCCCTCGTTGTCAGCCGCCAGCAAGAATGCCGCCAGCTTGTGGACGGTAGAATAGCGAAATAGATCCGCAATTGCGACAGGCCGGTCTACGAGCGGGCTGATGCGCCGGTGCAACTGTATGGTTAGCAAAGAGTGTCCGCCGAGGTCGAAAAAATCGTCGTGAACGTCGACCCGGGGAACACCCAATACTTCCTGCCAGATCGAAACGAGTTGCTGCTCCAGACCGCCAAGGCGCTCGGACGGAACGGCCCCCACCTGAACGACCGGGACCGGAGTCGCGCCCGGCGGTGGAAGCGCTTTGCGGTCGATCTTCAAGTTGGGCGTTAGCGGGAATTCGCGGATTTCGACGAAGTGGGACGGCACCATGAACTCGGGCAGCTTTGCGCGAAGATGGTCGCGCAGCTCTTTCACGGGGACGCCGGCGGACCCGGTAGGCGTCACATACGCGACCAGGCGCTTGTCCCCGGGAGTATCTTCACGCGCCAGCACCACGGACTTGCCGACACCAGGGTGCCCGTCGAGCAGGGCTTCGATCTCGCCGAGCTCGATGCGATAGCCGCGCAGCTTCACCTGGCCGTCGCTCCGGCCCAGAAATTCGACATTGCCATCGGAGCGATAGCTCGCCACGTCACCGGTCCGGTAGAGGCGTCCGTCAGGGCCGCCGAATGGGTCGCTCACAAACCGGTCGTCGGTCAGATCGGGCCGCTTCCAATATCCGCGAGCAACCCCCTTCCCGCCGATGTACAAGTCACCCGACGTGCCGATGGGTACCAACTGCATGCGGTGGTCAAGGATGTACATAGCGGTGTTGGCGATCGGCCGTCCGATGGGAATCGTGGTCTCGTTGCCGGTAACCGTATAGGTGGACGACCAGACCGTGGTTTCCGTGGGGCCATACATGTTGATCAGCTTCCCGAGTACAAGCTCTCCCAGCTCCTGGGCCTGTGTTGCGGGAAGCGCCTCGCCCCCCACCATCATCACCCTCAAGCCGCGCAGGGCGAGACGCGACTCCCGATCGGCGGTCAGCAGACCGGCCATTGACGGGGTGCACTGCAGATGCGTCACCTTGTGGCGGGCGATCAGGGCCGGGATGGCCGACTGCCCCGCCGTTTGCACCGGAGCGTCAGCGGCGAGCTCCCGCAAGCGGTTCAGATGCTCCAGATGCTGAAGCGCGGTTGAGGAGGCAACCCCGAAGTCGATCAGGCAGGCAAGCTCATCGATGCCGATTCCCTTCAATCGATGAACCATCGCGAGGCAGGTCTCGACCGTCCCGAATAGTCCGCTAGTCTCGAAGTACCGCTCGAAGGCGTGGTTCAGGATGCCAGACTTCTCCTCTGGCGTGAGGCTCTGTGCAGCAAACATCTGGCTGAGGGTTTGCCCCGTTGCAGAGGCGCGCTCCTTGAACGCCGGGAACGACCAGGCGGCCTGCTCGGTCAGATCCAGCGCGCTGGCCAGGTAGTCGATCATCGGCCCACGCACGACTTCGCGCACCTGGCCATCATCGTCGCCGACGAAGGTATGCAGCATCAGCGTCACGTAGCCATCGCCCGGATGCCCGTGTTCCCGCCACGCTGTACGGTAGATGGAGAGCTTCTCGGCCAGTTGCTCCACACTTTGCCCCAACAGGTGGGTGAGAATCCGGAAGCCTCCGGCGCCCGCCCTGCGAAACGTCTCCGGGTTTCCCGCCACTGTGACCCAGACCGGCAACTCGGCTTGAACGGGCCGAGGCAGGGTCCGGACTTCAACCTCTTTGTGGTTGGGGCCGGGAAAACGGATCGTTTCGCCCCGCCACAGCCGGCGGACCATCTCGATACCGCGAAACATCGTGTCCTGGCGATTGGCGTACTGCTCCGGTTGCAGCACGAAGTCGTTCGGCTGCCAGCCGGAGGCAAAAGAGATCCCGACGCGGCCACCGGAAATGTTGTCCACGACCGACCATTCCTCGGCGATCCGGATGGGGCTGTGCAAGGGAGATACGCAGCTCCCCGCGCGAAGGCCGATCGATTTCGTGATCGACGCCAGAGCGGCGCTGGTCACAGACGGATTGGGATACAATCCGCCAAACGCACCAAAGTGCCGTTCCGGTGTCCATACCGCGGCGAAGCCATTCTGGTCGGCGAACTTGGCCCCTTCGAGCAGAAGAGCGTACTTATTGGCGGCGTTCTCTCCTTCGTCGCTGGCGAAATAGAACAGGCTGAAGTCGATGCCGGCCGCTCGAGTTCCCCTCTCCGTGCCGCCGTGGAGGATTACCTTGAACCCACGCGCCATGGTCCAAAACAACTCCAGCACCGAGATGTCGAAGGAGAGGCTGGTCACCGCCAGCCAGGTCCCCGGTGGACGGTGCGGAATACAATCATCCATTCCCGCGAAGAGGTTCGTGACGTTGCGGTGTTCGACCATCACACCCTTGGGCCTGCCGGTGGACCCGGACGTATAGATGACATAGATCAAGTTACTGCCCGTCACGCCGCTGTCCAGATTGTCCTCGGGCTCCCGCTCGATGCTCCCCCAGTCAGTGTCGATGCAGACGAGCTTCGCGCGATGAGGAGGCAGCCGGTGGAGCAGACCTTGTTGCGTCAGTAGAATCGCGCACCGGGCGTCTTCGACCATCAACGCCAGGCGGTCCGCGGGATAGGCGGGATCGAGCGGAACATACGCCGCGCCTGCTTTGAGAATCCCGTAGACGCCCGTCAGCAGATCGATCGAGCGTTCCACGCAAATACCGACGAGCACTTCAGGTCCTGCGCCCAAGTTCCGCAGGTGTCGGGCCAGTTGGTTGGCCGCGCGATTCAGCTCGTCGTAGGTCCGCCGCTGGTCTCCACAGACCAGGGCTACCGCGTGCGGGGTCCGCTTCACCTGTTGCTCGAAGAGTTCGTGAACGCTCGCGTCGACCGGATACGCCTTGTGAGTGGCATTCCAAGTTACCAGGAGCCGTTCGCGTTCAGCGTCCGTGAGGATGGGGACGCCCGCTAGAGGCGCGTCGAGATCTGCCGCCAGGTGCTGCAGGAATGCCGTGAAGGCGCGCTGGAGCTCGAGAATATGGGCCTGGCCGAAGACCGAGGTCCGATAGGTCCAATGACTCGTGCATCCGTCGCGCGACACAGCGATCGTCAGGTCGTTGTCCGCGGCGTTCTCTGGTTCGTCCCGTTGAAGGATCCCGATCGGCAGCCGGATGGCCCGGCCGCCCAGTTCCGGAGTGCGAGCTACCAGGGAACGCGCATAGGTCTGATTGGCTCGCGCACTCACCAGGTCGTTCAGCACGGCACGCAGTGCCGCGTCCACGCTGGCGTCACCGTCCAATGTGACGCGCACCGGGACCTGAAGTGCGAAGTATTGCTCAAGACCCGACAGCGACTCCTCCAAGCCGACGTGTCCGAAGCCGATATCAAAGGAAGTGCGTCCGGTGGTCCGCGCCAGGTACAGAATCAACGCTGCGGTCAGGACGTCCACGGGTTCGCCCGCCGCGGTGGGGACCGGCGGGACGGAGAGGGCCGCCGTCCCACGAGACTCCACTCCTTGCGTGCTCGCGCCCCGGCCCTCGGAGGGAAGTTCCAGGGGTGCAAGCTGCAGGAGGCGCTGCAGCCAGAATTCCTCGTGCCGGACGATACTCTGACCTAGCTGCGTGAGAGCTACTTCGGTACCCGCTGGGAGCGCCTCGAAGCGGTGGCCGACAGTGATCCCAGCCGTGGCGACGTCCAACGCCTCTCCCCCGATGTCGAGCAACTGAGAAATTACAACTTGCTTCGTCGACGTGGCCACCCGAACGGAATTACCGTCGACAGATAGCACCGTACCCGGCGGGCTCTCAGAGAATGCCGGCAGCACCTCCAGCTTCGGCACGAGAAGCACGGTTTCGCCGCTGATCACCTTTGGAATCTCGAGGGGATTCGGATAAGGGCGGAAGTCGAGGGAACGCACAAAAGCGGCTATTGTTTCGGCGGGCAGGCTCCAGTCGATGCAAGCCTGTGCCGCGGGCCGCGCGTGCTTCGCAAAATACGTTCGCTCGGAGAGGCTCTGCGGGAGGGCTCGAAGCGTCCCATCGCCCAAGGCTTTGATCAGCTCCTCAAAGGAATCGATTCCGGCTTTGAAGCATTTGCGATTCAGCGTAAACGCCGTTTCATCGGGAGCGAGCGCAAAGATACGCTGCTGGAAAATGGCGCCTGTATCCACGCTCTCTCGCATCTCGTGCCAGGTGACGCCGTGGGACGTTTCCTGATTGAGGATGGCCCACGTGGTGGCGTGCAGACCGGCGTATCTCGGCAACGGACCGTCGTGAAAATTGATGGCGCCCAAACGGGGCAACGCCAAGATCCGAGCCGGGATGACGGAGAGGTTGGCAATACTGAACAGGTAATCGAAAGGCCGACCATCCATCGAAGAGAGAACTTCGTCCTGGCGGGAGACACAACGGATCTTCTGTTCTTGGGCCCATTCTTGGATCACATCGTTGGCGGACACGATGATCTCTATCTTGTGCTTGTAGCGAAGAAGAATCTCCGCGCAGGGGATCAGAAGAGCTCCCTCCCCTAGAATGAGCGTGCTGAATGTCATAGGATCGTCGCCTTGACCAGTGCCAGGATCACCAAGATGCTAGCCGGGATGACTGGCCACCACCCCGGCACCCTGCTGGCATAGACAGCGAGGCCGCCGTGCCCGTGATGTGCGAGCCACGGGCCGGCTCCAGTGCCTAGCGTGATCAGCGTGGCGGTGATGCCCTGAAGGGGGCTGATAGTGCTACGGGTAGATTTGGCTACCACGGTCAACCGAGCACGCACAGACGCCCTCCAGTGAGGCCCTACTGCCTCTCCTCAGAGGGCGTGGAGCGCGAGTATAAGCGGACCGGTCGGGAGGAGCAAGAGCTCCGAAATGGAGAAGTGCGTCCCCCTGTTCCTTACCGCGAAGGGGATGGGCCGCCCCCTCAGGCCTGTTGGCGTGGAAGGGCTTCGAGCGGGGCGGGGCGGGTCAACCATTCGGACTACCGTTTGTCAGCACTAGGAACGCCGGGGGGGTGAGCTACGCGATCCGCCTCCCGGCCAATGACGTCCTGGAGCGGGCCATCGAAGACCTGCTCACCCGCCCCCGCGGGCCGACCGAGTCACGCCCCGTTGGTCCGCTATCGCAAATCCCAGCTTGATTGGCTCAAGCCAGCGGTCAAGACCGGGTTTGGGAAGGAATCGGCCGTGCCGGCACACCGACAACCGTCGCGGCTGGCTCGACATTCTTGGTAACCACGGCACCAGCGCCCACAACCGCCCAATCGCCGACATGTAACCCGGGAAGCACGATGCTCCCGAGCGCAAGGAAGACGCCTTCACCGATCGACGCGCCACCGCCGAGGTGCGCAACAGCGATATGGGCATAGTCGCCGACGTGGCAGTGATGGTCGACGCTCGCTTTGGTGTTCAAGATGACGTGAGCACCGATGCAGGCGCCGGCTTGGACGATGCCGCCGGCAAACACGACGCTGCCAGGGCCTAGGGTCACATCCGGATGGACCGAAGAGAATGGATGCACCGCGGTTGTCCACTCAATCTCGATCTCGTGGCTGATGCGTTTGCGCACGTGATTGTCACCGACGCCGATGATGGCGCGCGTGCAGGTGGAATCACGCACAGCCGCAATCGGCCCGCGGATGGGAACGCCCAAAACGTTGTTTCCCCAATTCTTGGGCGAGTCGTCGAAGAGCGCGACGACCTTCCGGCCCATCGCATGCAGAGTGGCGACGATCACCGTCGCGTGCCCCCCTGCGCCAAGAACCGCGATGCGCTCTTCAGCCACGGCGCGACCTTACTCGCCCTCTGACACCAAAACAAGAGACAGATATGCGAATCTACCGGGAGGACTTCCATCGCTCTCCTGAACCGATACCGTTCG
>DATHIJ010000466.1:0-7164 GCA_035489975.1 Propionibacteriaceae bacterium
CGGCCACCACAAACACGTCGACCCGGTTCAGAGCCGCCACGGCTTCGCGGGTCAGATGATCAGGGTCTCCGCTCCCGATGCCGATGACCAAGGCCTGAATCGTCACAGCCGGCCCGCCACGCGGGTGCCTGCCAGCACTAGACCAAGATCGACATGCTGCTCCACGGCGTCCGCCAGGGTATTGATCATGGTTTCTCGTCGCAACCGATACGCCGGTGCGTCAGGATCGGGACGCCACGGCGATCCGGTGGCAGCGGCGATCTCGGCCAGCCAGGCGCGCCGGAAATCATCGTTCTCCCATGCCCCATGCCACATCGTGCCCCACACCTGTCCGCGCCGACAGCCGTCGAGGAACGGCTCAACCTCACCCTCGATCTCAGCAACTCCGTGGTGTATCTCGTACGCCGCAACCTGATGCCCACGCCACGTGCCGGCCGGGCGCCCGAGCACCTTGTCGGACGCGAAACTGACCTTCGTCGGCAGCAGGCCGAGCCCGTCGACGACTCGACGACCCGACTCGATCGGATCGTCGATCACCGCCGCCAGCATCTGGTAGCCGCCGCAGATGCCCAGCACCGGCGCACTGCGTCGTGCCCTAGCTCGGATCACCTGCGAGAGCCCGGTTCGATGCAGCCAGTCGAGATCGCTGACCGTTGAGCGAGAACCGGGCACTACGACGAGATCGGCCCCGGTAAGCGCTCGCGCGTCCGTCGTCACGAGCACCTCGACCGCCGGCTCTGCCGCGAGTGCCTCCACATCGGTCCCGTTTGACAGCCGTGGCAGCCGCACGACCGCTACTCGGAGCGCACCGTCGGCTGCACCCTGACGCCGCCAGGCGGCCACCTCGAGTGTGTCTTCGGCATCCAGCCATACGTCCGGAAGCCATGGCAGTACACCCGCAAACGGCACCCCGGTTCGCTTGCTCAGCTCGTCCAGACCGGGTTGCAGCACCCCGAGATCCCCGCGGAACTTATTGATCAAGAACGCCGCGACCAACTGCCGATCATCATCATCGAGCAGCCCCACCGTGCCGTAAAGGGCGGCAAAAACTCCGCCACGATCGATGTCGCCGATCACAATCACAGGCAGCCTCTTGGCGCGTGCCAGCCCGAGGTTGACGTAGTCGCCGGCCCGTAAGTTGATCTCCGCCGGCGATCCGGCGCCCTCGCAAATGATCACTTCGAAGCGGCTCGCGAGCTCGTCGTACGCCGCGAACGCTGCGGCTGCTAGGTGGCCGCGCCCGTTTGCGTACTGCCCTGATTCCAAGGTTCCCGACGGCTGGCCCCGGAGCACCACGTGTGCTCGCCGATCGGAGCCGGGCTTCAGTAATACCGGGTTCATCGCCGATTCGGGTGCGACCCCGGCGGCCTGCGCCTGCAAATATTGCGCGCGGCCGATCTCGGAGCCGTCGCTGCACACACAGGAGTTGTTCGACATGTTCTGCGCTTTGAAAGGCGCGACCGCAACTCCCCGGCGCGCCAGCGCGCGGCACAAGCCGGTGACGACCAGCGACTTGCCTACGTTTGACGACGTGCCTGCCATCAAGACGCCGCTCGACGTACGGGTTCTGCTGCCCACCGGCGCAGTGTACGGCGTGTCCACATAACGACCGGCGGTTGCTGGGAGGGCATCAGCTATGTTTGGCTAGCGCAGGTCGTTATCAAATCGTGACCTGCTCGGGGGTTGTCGTGCATGACGGAGGCAACGTGACCGGCAGGGGCTTGCGAATCGCCTCTGCGAGCGCAGCCATCGTGGTCAGCGCTGCCGTTGCTGCTGCTGCTCTGGTTGGCGGTTCGGCCATCAGAGACCCGGGCGCTTCGATGGGCAAGGATCAACAGCTCGTGGCCGTTCCGGCCACTGCGTCGCCGTCACCCAAGGTGACCCCGAGTGGCGCCACCACCCGATCCAATCTGGCCCTCGCACACGGTCGTTCGACCGCAACGCCGACCCGATCGACCAAGAGCAGTCGCACATCAACGACGGTTGACAAGCCGTCGAAGGCGACCACTACAAAGACCGAAAGCTTCAAACCGACACCGACTAGGAGGCCGACCCAGGCAGCAGGGTCGACACCGTCCGAGACAGCCGCCAGGAGGTCGTCTGGCTACGCCACCAACTCGGCCTGGGCGAACGCGGTGCTGGCTGAACTGAATGCTGAGCGCGCGGACCACGGATTGCGAGCATTGAAGATGAACAGCAAGCTCATCTCGGCGGCGCACAGCCACAACCTGGCCATGGCCAAGGCCAATACGTTGAGCCACCAGCTGAATAGCGAGGCGGCACTCGGTTCTCGGATCTCGGCTGCCGGATACCGCTGGAGCGCTGTCGCCGAGAACGTCGCTTACAGCTCGAGGCGTTCCAAGGGGGGCGTGCTCGCCATGCAACGAATGATGTACAACGAAAAGCCGCCCGACGATGGGCACCGCCAGAACATTGTGAACAAGGCGTACGTCGAGGTCGGCATCGACGTGATCGACGACTCGGTCCACGGCAAAGTCTGGCTGGTCACCGACTTCGGCAAGCCCTGAGGATCCGACTCAGTCGTCCGCCGCGTACGCAGTCAGGTCGCGGGCTCCGTTACAGCTTCGCTTCGCGCGGGCCGCTGCACCAGGGCAATGCCTGCCAAAATCAAGGCACCACCAAGGAGCTGGATAGGCCCGGGACGCTGCCCGAGCAGCACGAAAGCGAAGAACACCGCGAACATCACCTCAGTCAACGACACGAACGATGCCACCGAGCTGCCGAGCCGGCGGACTGCAACAATGCCGCTCGGGTACGCAAGTGCCGCGCTGACCAAGATCAACAATAAGACGGGAAGCCACCAGCCGACAGCCTGGTCAGCCAAGATCACTTGGCCCCTGGACGCGGCCAGCGGCAGGATGCCAGCTGCAGCCGCTGCAACAAGAACAGCCGCTCCGATACCAGTACCAGCCGTAGTCAGCAGCAGCGGGTGGATCGGTGCAGCATTCCCTTTGTCCTCACTGAGCAGGAAGTACACGCAGAGGCACAAGGCGGCGGCCAGACCCCACGCGACGCCGATCGGGTTCAGCGTCAACCCGTCGCGAAGGTCGAGAACGAAGGCAAGGCCGATGATCGACAGGCCCGCACCTACCAGCACCGACCAGGCGGGCCGGCGGTGCTTTCGCGCCCAGTGCCAACCGATGAGCAAGACCGGCGCCAGGTACTCCAGTAGCAGGGCGACACCGACCGAGAGGTATTGCACCGCGCTGAAATAGCAAAGCTGCGCCAGAGCGATCGCGACCACTCCATACGCCAACATCCGTGCCGACTGCCCTCGCGTCGGCAGGCCAATTCGCCGCAGCAACAGCAGCGTCGGTAACAGAAGTACCAGAAACGCACCTCCGACCCGGGTCGCCACCACAGCCGCAGGCGACCAGCCCAAATCCAGCAGCGAGCGGGCTAGGGAGCCAGAGAGTCCAAATGATGATGCCGAGATCAGCGCCAGAACCAGTCCGCCGGTATAACCCCGCTCGGTGGCCGTTCGGGTGGTTTCCGGAGCAATGCTGGTCATCCCGCCCCTCCCATCTGGTCGCCCTCGTCATCATCATGTAAGGAGCAAAAATCAGCTACACTAATGACGCTAGACCTGAATACGTCAGGAGTCAAGGTGCTTTTTAGTCATGACACCGAGCGCTCGCTCGCTGAGACTGCGGCGCTGGTCAACACCGTGGGGCTGGACGGCGACACGCTGGTCACACTCGCTGATCTCGACGACTTCTTAGCCCGTTATCCCTACTCAGGCGTGATTCGCCGGACTCAAACCGAGCTCGAGTCGGTACGCGTTCTGCGGCATCGGCTACGCAGGTTCTGGACAGCCGCGAACCGTGACGAAGCAGCGACTCTCGCCAATGAGATCCTTGCCGAAGCCGACGCGCGGCCTTACCTGACCCGGCACGACGAGTGGGACTGGCACCTCCATGTCACCCGGCCGGACGCCCCGCTCGCCGACCGAATTGCGGCCGAGGCTGCGATGGCCTTTCTTGATCTGATCAGGGCGGACGCGCTGGACCGGCTGCGCATTTGTGCCGCCGATGACTGCGAGGATGTGCTGATCGATCTCTCCAAGAACTCCTCGAAGCGCTACTGCGACACCGGAAACTGCGGCAACCGGACCAACGTTGCTGCTTACCGGGCGCGCAAACGCCTGCAACGCGCACTATGACGGGCCGCACGCCAGCTTCGCCGACTGCAGGAGCTCGCGGATGGCTATAGCAAAGCTCGACGTTTCGAACGCGAGCGACGAAGGAGGCGAATCTGGCGTGCGAGCTGTCAGAGTGCCATGAGGCAGAGCGCATGAAGCCCTCGCATCGGGCGGCGGTCCCGCCATTCGCAGTGATGAGCATCCTCAACCGGGTGGCTGAGCTGCGCGCCCAGGGTCGGGAGGTCATTTCGCTGTGCGCCGGCGAGCCGTCTCAGGGCGCGCCGTCGGACGTAAGGCGTCGTGCTGCAGAGCTGATGATCGATCGAACTCCGCTGGGCTACACCGAAACGTTCGGCATCAGGCCTTTGCGTCGCCAACTCGCCGCGCACTACCGACGCTGGTATTCCCTCGACGTCGACGAAGATCAGATCGCGTTGACCACAGGGTCATCCGGTGCCTTCTTGTTGGGCTTCCTGGCCGCTTTCGATCAGGGTGATCGGGTGGCAATGACCCGACCGGGCTATCCGGCATACCGGAATATCTTGGCGTCCCTGGGCTGCCAGGTGGTCGAGCTGGCCTGTGGTCCAGCGGAGCGGTTCCAGCCGTCGGTGGAGATGCTGGAGCAGGCGCACGCGGCCGCCCCACTGGCGGGGCTGGTGGTCGCCTCTCCGGCCAATCCGACCGGGACCATGATCGCTCCAGATCACCTTGCCGAGCTCGCAGCCTGGTGTCGTGATCATGAAGTCCGGCTGGTCAGCGACGAGATCTACCACGGGATCACCGACCACACGATCGCAGCCTCTTGCGCTTGGGAGCACGATCGTGAGGCCATCGTCATCTCGTCCTTCTCCAAGTACTGGGGAATGACCGGGTGGCGGCTCGGGTGGAGCCTGGTGCCCGGCGATCTGGTGGCAGCCTTCGACGCGCTGGCCGGGAACTTCACCCTGTGCCCGCCGGTGCCGGCCCAGCACGCGGCGATCGCCGCTTTCACCGACGAGTCCTACCGAGAAGCCGATGCCGCAGTTGCAGCCTTCGCCGACGCTCGGGCGATTGTGCTGGCCGCGCTCGATGATCTTGGTTGGACTGGGGTTGCCCCTGCCGACGGCGCCTTCTATGTCTACGCCGGCATTGGTGGCCAGCTGGGTCCACATCCTGACTCCGAGTCCTGGTGCGAGGCGCTGCTCGAACAACACGGGGTGGCGCTCACCCCTGGCATGGATTTCGACCAACGAAACGGCGGCGCCGCCGTCCGGGTCTCGCTGGCCGCCGGCCCCGAGGCAGTAGCCGCGGCCCTGATCCGCATTCTGCGCTTCCAGCAATCCCTCAAAATTTGACTCGAGCTGACTCTGGTATCGGCGTGTCGGCCCCTGAGCGTCCAGCTGGCGTGAGCTTTTGAGGGAGCCGCCATCGGGCCGCGGCCCAAAGAGGTAGGACATACGAGTGGTTTTCTCGCCTCCTGAAAGTTGGCGGTACGTTGGGGTGCGCTAGCTCACTGCCACCCAAAAGGTGTAGCCGAGCCAGTAGAAATCCGCTCGCACTCGCAGCGAGCCGGAGCCATACCAACGCCTCGGGGGGCGCGGGGGGTCGACACCCCCCGGAACCAGCAGAGCCCCGGAGGGTGGGGGTACCACCCAGCGCGGCGATCCCGCACCGGGACTGATGAGATGCGGAACCACCGCATCTGGTGGACGAGAGGATGCACCCGTGAGCGACGTCAGCGGTGCGAGCGGAGAAGTCGAGCTGGTACAGCTGCTCACCCCGGAAGGGGAGCGGTTGGAACACCCGGAGTACTCCTTCAGCGGCGACGATGATCAAATCAAAGGCTTCTATCACGACATGGTGTTGACCCGCCGGATCGACACCGAAGCGACCGCGCTGCAGCGTCAGGGCGAACTTGGGTTGTGGGCTTCCTGCCTTGGCCAGGAGGCAGCTCAAGTGGGCTCCGGGCGAGCGCTCGGCAAGCAAGACTTCGTTTTTCCGACCTATCGCGAGCATGGTGTCGCTTGGTGCCTCGGCGTTGACCCGGTGCACCTGCTAGCCCTGTTCCGCGGAGTTGATCTTGGCGGCTGGGATGCCCAGCAGACCCGTTTCCACCTCTACACGATCGTCATCGGGGCGCAGGCGCTGCATGCCACCGGCTACGCGATGGGCGTGGAGCGCGACGGACTCGTCGGCACTGGCGACCCCGACCGCGACATGGCAGTCGTCGGCTACTTCGGCGACGGCGCGACCAGCCAGGGTGATGTCAACGAGGCCTTCATCTTCGCCAGCTCCTACAACGCACCGATCGTCTTCTTCTGCCAAAACAATCAATGGGCGATCTCGGAACCAATTGAGCGGCAGTCGCGAATTCCGTTGTATCGCAGGGCTTCTGGCTTCGGGTTCCCCGGCGTACGCGTCGACGGCAATGACGTGCTCGCGGTGTACGCGGCCACGACAGCAGCCCTCGAGCGAGCACGTTCGGGCAGCGGCCCGTCCTTGATCGAGGCCTACACCTACCGCATGGGCGCCCACACCACCTCAGACGATCCAACGAAATACCGCCTCGCCGACGAGCTGGAGCACTGGCGGCTGAAAGATCCGATCGAGCGGGTTCGGGCCTACCTGAGGCGAAGCGGCAGCGGTGACGAGGCCTTCTTCGCCGACGTCGAGGCCGAGGCTGCTGACTATGCAGCTGATCTCCGAGCCCGTTGCCTCGCGCTCCCCGACCCCAAGCTGCTGGATTTCTTTGATCTTGTGTACGCCGAGCAAACCCCTCTGCTGGCTGAGCAGAAGGCCAATTACGCCGAGTACCTGGCGACCTTTGAGGGCTCTGCGCCCCGGGAAGAACTTGGACAAGTTGAGCCTGCCTACTCCGGAGGCGTCTGATGACGATGGTCACCATGGCGAAGGCACTCAATGCTGGCCTGCGCAGAGCATTGGAAGCCGATCCCAAAGTCGTGATCGCTGGCGAGGACGTAGGCAAGCTGGGTGGAGTCTTCCGAGTTACCGAAAGTTTGCAG
>DATHIJ010000467.1:0-2080 GCA_035489975.1 Propionibacteriaceae bacterium
CCCAGTCCGAGGCGAGCCACGAGGAAATCGTCGCCGATCAGCAATTCGCCGCTGAGGCCGGCCGTCTCGTTTTCGCGTTTCCCTGATGCGTTCATTACGCTTTCGCCGATTACTCTTGTTCCTGAAATACCTGACCGTACGTCTTGCCGTAGGGATAAAAGCGACCGTTTTCGCCCTTCGCCCAATCGGCCTTCAGTTCGGGCGTCATGATGTCCCAATCCGGACGGCATTTCCTGAGCACAACACGCAAGTCCTGTCGAAGTTCTTCCAGCGTCGGTCGTCCAAAGAACCAGTAGCCGTTGTAGATCTTGAACACCACGAGACCAGGTTCCAGAACGATGACATGCGGAATCATCGGATTGTGCTCAGGGTCCGTGTACTCGGCGATGTCGAGATCCTTCTGAACCTTGCGTCCCGGATCGGATAGGAAGGGCCAATGCGCGCCGACGCCTGTGCGGTACTCATTCGTCGTCAGCATGTTGTCAGTGCTGATGGTGACCAGCCGGGCGTAACCGACTTCCATCTCGCGATACAGGTGGACCAGACCCTCGGCCTGGCGCAGATCCTTCGGACAGTATCCGCCCCGGCTCAGAACCAGAATCATCGGATCTGGACCCTGTAGTTCCGAAAGCCGACGACGTTTGCCGGCGTGATCGGTCAGCTCATAATCTGGAAATTCTGCGCCAGCGACAATGTCCGCTCTCATCGGCTTCACCCTCCTCCGCGACCCTGCTCTGTGTTCTTCTGAGAAATCGCGTCACGCGTTCATGAACAGCGTCGCGTGTTCAACGAAGAGCTCCGGGTACTGGTGCTGCGAGCCGTGATTGGAGTCGGGGTAGATGATCAGCTGCGCATTCGGGATGTTCTGCTCCATGATGAAGGAGTTGATCGTGGGCATGATCACGTCGTGACTGCCGTTCACGACGAGTGTTGGCTGCTTAATCGTCTTCAGATAGTCGTAGGACCCCTCTCGCCGAACGCCCCACTTTTCCATCGCTTCGACCTGGGCGGGCGACACCTTGTCGTTCACTTCGGGATCGCGCCCATCCTGCCGAAGATGCGTGCGCTTCAAGAACGCCCGTCCCGCCGCCTGGCCCGGCTCGGACGGACTGAATTGGACCGCGAGCCAGACATGCTCGGGTGGATCATAGGCGGCGCCGAAGAGCCGCCCTGCAGCCTGGGTCAGCGACTCCATGCCCTCACCGCCGCGCGGACCGGTGCCCACGAGGATCAACTTGCGAACGAGATCGGGCGCCTGCAGCGCGATTTCCTGCGCGACCATGCCGCCGATCGAGAAGCCGAGCATATCCGCCTTGTTCAAGCCAAGTGCTCGGCTGAAGGCCACCGCGTTGGCGCCCATCTGGTCGAACGTCGTCGGGACTTCGCCGGAGCTGCTGGAGACGCCTGCGTTGTTGAACAAGATCACCTCACGGTCGCGAGCCAAGCCATCCGTCACCGCCGGGTCCCAGTAATCCATGGTGCCCACGTAGTGCTGGTTGAAGACGAGCGGCACGCCGTTGGCCTTGCCAAACCGGCGATAGGCAAAGCGGATCCCGTTGGCTTCGAGAAACTGTGTCGGTGCGGTCTGATGGGTGTACTTACTCATAACAAATCCTCCTAGACGTCAGCCTACGAGGACAGGCCGAACGCTTCTTGCAGGATTCGGCCAGTTTTGTCAGTTGTTGCTTCGGACTGCGTCGGTGGACAGCACCGAAGAGGCGTCGTGAGCGGCGAGGTGCCCGCCGGCCCGCTGTGACATGGAGCGGTTCGTCACATCTGATGCGGCACGACGAGGATTCGAGACCGTTCCGATTGAACGAGTGGGTCTCCTGGCACGGTGAACGGTGTCTACGCCCCGACAACCGGCTTTGGGATCGAGAAGGGCGATCAGCCGTACTGACGGTGCGTGCGGCGGCGCGACGATAGATGCCTCACGCTGCCGCGTGCCTTGGCGGAAATCGAGTGGAATCCGCGTTGTGAACTCGGCGGCGAGAACCGGCAGTGAAGGATGCGCGCGCTCGATACACTCATCGCAAGTGGTTCGCAAAGTGCAAAGGCCACCCGCCCTCAGCGTGGCTAA
>DATHIJ010000468.1:0-4983 GCA_035489975.1 Propionibacteriaceae bacterium
TTGGCCTTCCTCGTCGATGGTCAGCACGATCACCGCGGCACCATGCTCGGCGACCAGCTGCATGACGCGGGTGAACCGAGAGTCGGGCCCGTCGCCATCCTCGTAGTTGGCGGAGTTGATCACTGCGCGTCCGCCGAGACATTCCAGGCCTGCTTGCAGCACGGGCGGTTCTGTGGAGTCGAGCACGATGGGCATTGTCGACGCGGTTGCCAGCCGGAATGCCAGCTTTCGCATATCGGCGGGGCCGTCTCGGCCGACGTAGTCGATATTGAGATCCAGCATGTGTGCGCCGTCCCTGATCTGAGACCGCGCGATGTCCACGCAATCGTCCCAGCGCTCGGCCAGTAACGCCTCGCGGAATGCCTTGGAGCCGTTGGCGTTGGTCCGTTCTCCGATCGACAGGTAACTGATGTCCTGGCGGAACGGCACGTCGGCGTACAAGGAGGATGCGGCCGGGATGTGGCTCGTTGAGCGCGCATCAACATGCCGGCCTTCCAGGCGGGCCACAACCTGCCGCAGATGCTCTGGTCCAGTACCACAGCAACCGCCCACGAGGCCGAGCCCGAACTCGCCGACAAACTGTTCCAGGGCGTCAGCAAGCTCGACCGGCTGAAGCGGGTAGACCGCACCATCAGCAGTCAGCTGAGGCAGGCCAGCGTTCGGCATGCAACTCACGCCGATCTCAGCATGACGGGAGAGGTGCCGCAGGTGCTCACTCATTTCTGCCGGTCCGGTTGCGCAGTTCAGACCAATCAGGTCGATGCCGAGCGGCTCCAGGGCGGTAAGCGCGGCACCGATCTCTGAGCCGAGCAGCATCGTGCCCGTGGTCTCCACTGTCACGTGCACGATGACGGGAAGGTCACGGCCCGCATGGGCCAGTGCGCGTTTTGCACCGAGAGTTGCGGCCTTCGTTTGCAGCAGATCTTGTGAGGTCTCGATCAACACCGCGTCGATTCCGCCATTGATCAAGCCTTCGACCTGCTGCTGGTAGGCGTCACGCAATCGCGCGTACGAGACGTGCCCGAGAGTTGGCAACTTGGTGCCGGGGCCGACACTGCCCAGCACCCACCGCGGGCGATCAGTGGTGCTGTGGGCGTCTGCCGACTCTCGTGCGATTCGCGCGCCGGCCTCCGCCAATTCGCTGATTCTGCCTGCGATGCCGTACTCGGAGAGAGCCGAGAGATTGGCGCCGAACGTGTTGGTCTCGACCGCATCCACTCCGACCTGGAAGTAGGCATCGTGGATCGCACGCACGATGTCGGGCCGGGTAACGTTCAGGATTTCGTTGCAGCCCTCGAGCTGCTCGAAATCCTCGAGCGTCAGGTCATAGCGCTGCAGCATGGTGCCCATCGCCCCGTCAGCGATCACGACTCGTTTCGACAATGTCGAACGGAGATCGGCGGGGGAAGCGGCGACGCGCGGGCCATCGGGCACCTCGTGAGGATAATCGCCGACGCGGCCCTTGTGGCAGAGCTACCACGATGTGGAGTGAGATTGCATTGCCGCGCTGACGGCTACAGTGAAGGCCATGCCCGACTCCCCCAGCTCGGCCACCCGCGATCTTCGGGACCTGGCCAACCCGGTGGTAGTGATGGCTTTCGGTGGCTGGAACGACGCGGGGAATGCGGCAACCGGAGCCATCGAACATCTCGCTGAGGCGTACCAGGCCGAGGCGGTGTACGCGCTCGACCCAGACGAGTTCTACGACTTTCAGGTCAACAGACCTCGGGTGGAATTCACTGAGGACGATGAGCGCGAGATCAGCTGGCCCACAACGGAGCTGAAGATCGCTCAGCTGGCAGACGGCCGCGACCTGATCTTGGTCGAGGGTTTGGAGCCCAATCTGCGGTGGCGCCAGTTCAGCACCATGATCGCGTCCGCGCTCAGCTCAGCCAACGTCACTCGGGTGCACCTGCTGGGCGCGCTGCTTGCCGACACCCCGCACACCCGCCCGATCCCGGTCTCGGTCTCGACCAGCAACCGCGAGTTGATGAAGCAGCTCGGCCTGGCACCAGCGACCTATGAGGGCCCAACCGGCATCATCGGCGTGCTCAGCGACACCCTCATGCGGGCGGGAGTGGAAGTCCTGACGCTCTGGTCGGCAATCCCGCACTACGTCTCGCATCCGCCGTGTCCCAAAGCCACGCTTGCATTACTTTCCCAATTGGAACGGTTGCTCGACGCCTCCTTCGATCTCGGTGAGCTGACCGAGCTGGCCCGGGCTTGGGAGCGCGGCGTGGACGAGCTCGCGGCCGAGGACTCTGAGGTCGCCGAATACGTGGCTTCGCTGGAGCAGATGCAGGATGCGACCGAACTGCCCGAGGCCAGCGGCGACGCGATCGCGGCTGAGTTCGAGCGCTACCTACGCCGCCGCCAGGGCTAACTAACTCCCTCTCCCGTTGAAAACTGGGTTAACCCAGGTTGCGGTCACCCCACATAGGTTGCAACCTGTGGGAAGCGCCACGAAAGTGGGTTAACACAGGTTTCCGCGTGGGAGGCCAGGGCGCAGCGGTTTCCGCGTGGGAGGCCAGGGCGCGGCGGCAGCCAGGTTGCCGCGTGGAGGCTTAGGCTGCGGCAGCCGCCAGCTGGCGCAGCTGGCCCACCATCGCGTCGGGATCATCGGCGCCGAATACCGACGAGCCGGCAACGAATGAGTCAACGCCGGCTGCCGCGCACCGTTCCACCGTTTCGACCGACACGCCGCCGTCGATCTGTAGCCAGATGTCGCCGCCGAGCTTGTCCAGCATCGCGCGCGTCCGAGCGATCTTGGGCAGGCAGAGATCAAGAAAGCTCTGGCCGCCGAAGCCGGGCTCCACAGTCATGATCAACACCATGTCGAGCTCCGGTAACAGGTCCTCGTACGGTTCGATCGGCGTAGCCGGCCTGAGTGCCATCGCGGCCCGCGCCCCTCGGCTGCGCAGCTCGCGCGCCAGCCTGACCGGTGCCGCGGCCGCCTCGATGTGAAAGGTGACTGACTCGGCTCCTACCTCGGCGTACGCCGGCGCCCAGCGATCGGGCTGCTCGATCATCAAGTGGATGTCGAGCATCTTGTCGGTGATCTTGCGGATGGATTCGACGACCGGGAGCCCCAGTGTGAGGTTGGGTACGAAGTGGTTGTCCATCACGTCGACGTGCACCGCGTCTGAGCTCGGCACCGATTCGATCGCTGTCTGCAGGTTTGCGAAGTCGGCCGACAAGATGCTCGGCATGATTCTCAGGGCCACGACTCGACTCTAGTGTGAGCGGGTCTTGCGCAGGTAGGCCGCGAACATGGCGTCGGTGCCATGCCGGTGCGGCCAGAGCTGAAGGTACGGACCAAGGCCTGCGTTGGGCACTTCAGGCAGCAGCTGCGTCGCCGGGATCACCTCGACGTCAGCCCGCACAGCAAGGGTCTCGCTCACCACATCGCTTGTCTCCCGACGATGCGGTGAGCAGGTGAGGTAGCCGATGACCCCGCCTGGAGCGGCGCTGTCGATCGCTGAGGCCAGCAGCGCCAACTGCAGCGGGTGCAGTTGCTCCACGTCGGCTGGGTCACGCCGCCAGCGAGATTCTGGACGGCGGCGCAGGGCGCCAAGGCCCGAGCACGGCACATCGGCCAACACCCGGGTAAACGATCCTGCACGCCACGCCCGTCGGGTGCCGTCAGCCACCACGATGGTCGGAGCCAAACCGTGCCGGGTATAGGCCCGGACGGCACCTGCGACCAGGCTTGCGCGGTGCGGCGCGAGATCCGACGCCATCAGCTGACTGCCGTCCAGGCGGGCCAGACCGGTCAGCAGGGCGGACTTGCCACCCGGTCCAGCACACAGGTCGAGCCACCATCCGGTCGGAGCGCCCACTTTGGTGAGAGCCCAGGTAACCAGTTGGGAGCCTTCGTCTTGGACGCCGGCTCTCCCGTCACGGACCAGTGGCACCTGGGCCGGGTCACCGCGCCAGCGAGCGCCGAAAGGCGAGTACGGAGTCGGCTGGGCCCCAGCGCTGATCAGCTCCGCCACCTCTGCAACGCCGGGCCGGATGGCCAGGCAGATCTCTGGACTGCGATTGTCGGCAGTCAGCGCCTCTTCGAGCTCCGCGTTCGGCAGCAGGTCGGCGTACGCATCGACGATCCAGCGCGGATGCGCCGTCTGCAGCGCCAGCTGCTCGTGTTCGTCAAGTCCTTCGGAGAGTCGGTTGAGCCAGTCGTCCAAGCTCCTTTCGGCAACACGACGCAGCACGGCATTGGCGAGTCCGGTGACCCGCTCCCCTACCGTCGCCGCCGCCAGATCGACCGACGCGGCGACCGCCGCCGGCTCTGGCACCCGCATGGACAAGATCTGGTGTACGCCGAGTCGCAGCAAATCCACCACAGCTGGCTGGAACTCGCTCAGCGGCCTGCCCGCGGCCGCGGCAATGATCACGTCATAGCTGCCTTGCCAGCGGCAGGTACCCGCCAGCAGCTCAGTAGCGAAGGCGGCGTCGCGGCCGCTCAGGTCACGCTCACGAAGCAGCGCCGGCAAGATCAAGTTGGCGTACGCCCCATCGGCACTCACCGCGCGCAGCGCGTCGAAAGCAACCCGACGCGCCCGATCAGGACGACGTCGTCGTCGATTGCGGGCCGGGACTGGAGCGCTCACTCAAGCACCGAGCCTCGGCTCTGGTTCGAACGTGACGCCGCGTGCCCAGTCGGCCGCAGCCATCGGTCTCTTGCCCTGGGCCTGGACCTCGTCGAGCTCGAGTGCTCGAGTCGCGGTGCCCACCCGCACGGACCGTTTGCTGATCGCCAGCCGCGCGGGCGGCAAGACAAAGTCGGAGAGCTGCGCCGAGTTGATCTTGAATCGTTCGCCGCGGAAGGTTGTCCACGCTCCCGGAGCTGGGGTACAGGCGCGGATAAGCCGGTCCACGACCTCGCCGGGTTGCGTCCAATCGATGTGCGCATCCTCGACGTTGATCTTGGAGGCGTAGCTGACCTGTGCATCGGTTTCCGGCTGCGGGGTGGGGGTCAGA
>DATHIJ010000469.1:0-2529 GCA_035489975.1 Propionibacteriaceae bacterium
TTGCGTCACCATTGACCCGGAGACCCCTGCATCAGGTCATTTCGGCGTCACTGATGATGCGAATTCAGGGGTGACGCTGGCTACCCCTCATGTCGGCAGCCTCATGAGCATGATCACGTGGCGGTAGTCCGTTGATGGATCGGCGTCAAGGGTGTCCAGCCCGGTGAGCTGGCAAGGTTTGCTGGGCGCTGTGAAGGCGAAGTTCACGTAGGCGGTGTCGAACGCCCCGAGCCCATCAAGTAGATAGGTCGGGTTGAAGCCGGCAGCGGTGACCACTGGTTCGCCGCCGCCTGGCTGGTCAATGGCTGCCTCGATCGCCTCCGATGCTTGTGCCTGGTCACCGGTCGCGGCTTCTAAGGTGATGAGCCCCTCGCCGATGAGCATTCGGAGAGACGTGTTGCGCTCGGCGACGAGGGCGACACGTTTGGCGGCTGCAATCGCCTCGGCAGTGTTCACCCGCACGTTCATCAGCGCCGTCGTGTTCATGATGTGGCGGACCTTGGGAAACTCGCCGTCCAATAGCCGGGTCGTGGTCTGGCGCTCCCCCGCCGGACCGTGACCTTCGAATCCGATGATCCCGTCTCCGCTGCCACCATCAGTCAGGCTCAGCGTGACTTCCTCGCCAGCGGTCATCGAACGTGCGGTGTCGTTCAACACCCTTGCCGGGACCAGCGCAGTGGCTGAAATCTGGGTTGAGCTCGGGTTCCAGGTCAGTTCTCGCAACGCCATCCGATAGCGGTCAGTGGCGAGCAGCGAAATTGTGTCGCCATCAATCTCCACCCGAACGCCGGTGAACACCGGAAGTAGTTCGTCCCGGCCAGCAGCAACTACGACCTGCGCCACAGCCTGGGCGAACGCGGCGCTGGGCACTGTCCCGGTGGCCTCTGGCATCTTCGGCAAGGAGGGGTAATCCGCAACCGGAAGGGTCTGCAGGGTAAACCTGGCACTGCCGCAGATCAGCTCCACTCTGGTTTCGTCGGAGGTGATATCCACCGGCTTCGGCGGCAGGCTACGGGAGATGTCAGCGAGCAGCCGACCAGAGACCAGCGCAACGCCCTCGTCGGCGACCGCGGCCTTCACCTGGATCTGAGCCGAAGTCTCATAGTCGAAACTCGAGAAGGTGACGCCCTCGGCGTCAGCGCGTACCAGTAGACCGGCCAGGATCGGCACGCTCGGGCGTAGCGGCAGGCTGCGTGCCGCCCATTGCACGGCCTCAGCCAAGACGTCACGCTCGAGTCGGACTTTCACGCTACCTCCACGGATCTGTTGGGCACGGGTGATGATACGACGGATGTGCCCTGAGCTTGTCGAAGGGCACGAGAAGCACACTTCGACAGGCGCCGTCCTGAGCTTGCCGAAGGGCTCAGCGCACATACAGCGGGCTGTCCAGCCAGGTTCATTCGACTATTTGGACCCCTTTTCGCCGGGGAGTAACTCGCGCAGATCAGCTGCCGCCGCCATTACCTCCTGCTGAAGCGGCCCGCACTTCTCCATTCCCGCAGGAATTGGGCCTGTGAACAACGGACGCACCTCGAACACCAGATCTAGCACGGTCTCCCGGGTTGGCGTGCCGCGTCGCAGATTCATCGCCTCGCCGGCAAGCCTGCTGTACTCGTTGACCCGTTCGCGCCATGCCGGATCGTTCGTGGTGTGATCGGTACGCATCTCCGCGGCGAGCGCGTCAAGCGCTCGTTCCAGCCTTAGCAGCTGTTCCTTGCGACGGTCGACGTCCAAGTTGATCGGAACGTCTTCTGGTTCCGCCCGACCGAACAACTTACGCAGAAAGCTCACCGGCTCCTCCTCTTTCTCTGGCGCTGCTCGCGCGGCCGACGCTAGCGGCGCGGAAATGGCTAGGACTATGCGCCGTACTGCTTTACACAGGGCTCCGCCGCGCTGACTTAGACCCCCTTCACCTTATGTATCTCATAGTCGTAGTCGTAGCTGCTGTGGATCCTGTGAACAACGTGTCTTTCACCAAGTCAGGGCCAACTTGGCGGTGCGCGTACCGCTGTTCAGAACAGAAAATCACACGGGGAGGATCTTGGGATGGGCTACCTGATGATCCCACCTGTCCCCTGATCATCCCCAAGCCGACAAGGCCAAGATCACAGTTGTCCACAATGTTTTCCCCACTTGTGTGCACGCACATTCCGATGCCGCGTCGACGTCACTTTGTGCGGCTGAAGATCGTTCGGCGACATGTGATCAAAGAGGACCATCGAGTGCCAGGCCCTGAGGACCGACTCGGCGCTTGTGATCAGAAACGATCTGAGTGAGATTCAGCGGCCGGAGGCCTGCTGCTTGATCCGGTTCGTCAGTTCCGTTACCTGGTTGAAGACGCTGCGGCGTTCTGCCATGAGGGTGCGGATCTTCCGATCTGCGTGCATCACTGTCGTATGGTCCCGGCCACCGAACTGCTGTCCGATCTTCGGCAGCGACAGATCGGTGAGCTCACGGCACAGATACATCGCGATCTGACGCGCGGTCACTAACACGTGGGTGCGACTCTGACCACACAGATCATCAATG
>DATHIJ010000470.1:0-3658 GCA_035489975.1 Propionibacteriaceae bacterium
CCTGACCCACAACCTGGTCAAGATCAGCGCTCTGGCCAGCTGACCGCACCCACGCCGCCTCGCGCGCCCAATCCCCGCACACGCCCACAGCCGCGCGGACAGACCCAATCAGACCGCGGCAGACTATTTCAGGTCGAAGTAGCTAGTGGGCCTCCAGGAAGCGGCGGTGGCGTACCCGAAGCTCGTTCACCGCAGCCTTTGCAAGTGGGCCATCCACGGCCTGAATGCCCATCAGCTGGCGCTTCTCGGCATCCACGTCGGCCTCGAAGGGCCGGCCGTCCACGGGCATGATCAGCAGCAGAGCCCATGGGTCGCCGGAGCGGAGGATGATCTTGTGGACGCGCCCCCATGGCACAGCATGAACCCGTAGACCGTTGCGGACCCGAAGGCCGTTCGGGTCGGCGCGAACGTAGCTGCTCGCCAGAGCCAACATCCCCACGATCAGCAACGCCAGAACGCCCAGCAGGGTCAGCCGTTGGGACAGTGTGAACAGCGCCCGAATCTCCGCCGGCAGCAAGAACCAGCCGATTGCGGTCAGCAGGCAGAGGGCGAGCGTTGCGATGATCGTTATCACCCGCACCCGGTGGGGCCTCGCGACATAGACGCTTTGGTCGAGGCTGTGGTCAGCCACAAATCACGACACTAGATGCGGCATGCGGCGATGTCGGTGACCAGAATCGCGCGTGCACCCAAGGCCCACAGGTCATCCATGATCTGCTGGGCATCCGCACGCGGCACCATGGCCCGAACAGCCCGCCACCCTTCCTTCGCTAACGGAGACACCGTGGGCGACTCAAGCCCGGGCGTGATCGCACAGGCTTCCGCGACCAGGTCGTCGGTGACGTCGTAGTCCATCATCACGTAGTTGCGGGCGACCAGGACTCCGTTGAGCCGGCGTTCCAGCTGGTCCAGGCCGGATGGCGGTTCCGCGCCGGTACGGCGGATCAAGATCGCTTCGGACAGCAAGATCGGATCGCCGAACAACTCTAGACCTGCCTGACGCAAAGTGGTCCCGGTCTCGACTACGTCGGCAATGACATCGGCGACCCCGAGCCGGATAGCTGTCTCGACCGCGCCGTCCAAGGCAATAAGCCTGGTCGTGACTCCGTGATCTTCGAGGTAGGAAGCAACAAGTCCGGGGTACGACGTCGCCAGCCGAAGATCATGTAATTGGTCCACAGACATGGCTTTTCCCAACGGCGCCGCAAAGCGGAACCGGCTCCGGCCGAAACCGAGCGGCATCACCTCGGTGGCGTGTGCACCCGAGTCGAGCAACATATCCCGGCCAGTGATGCCGACGTCGAGAGTGCCTTCCCCGACATAGACCGCTATGTCGCGCGGCCGCAGATAGAAGAACTCGACGCCATTGACTTCGTCGAGAAGTGCCAGTTCCCCATCTGATCGTTGGGCATAGCCGGCCTCGCGCAGCATCTCCGCAGCCGGCTCGGACAATGAGCCCTTGTTAGGCACGGCCACCTTGATCAGCGGCTTTTCCATGCCAGGCAGGGTCGAATTCACGGCCCTCATCTTAGGCGGAGGGTCACAGGCGGCCGTAAATATCTCCGAGGTCAAGATCAAGGGCCAGCATCAACACCTGGATGTGGTACAGCAGCTGGCTGATCTCAGTGGCGGCCTGGTCCTTGGACTGGAATTCAGCTGCCATCCACACTTCAGCAGCCTCCTCGACGATCTTCTTGCCGATCTCGTGTACGCCCGCCTCGACCCGGGCGACCGTAGAGGAATTCGGGTCGTGAGCAGCAACCTTTGCAGAGAGCTCAGCAAAAAGGCTGTCGAAGGATTTGGCGTCGGGCACGGCGGCAAGCCTAGTGAACGCCGCAACGCGGCTCCCATGGCCGGCTGATCGCGCCGCTGAGAGCTGCGCCTGCACTGGCTCCGGCAGGCGCAGCGCATCGCTTAGCCGACGGTTTCGACCTCTGGAGTGGCAACACCCTCGGTGAGCGGCCCAGCCCGCCCTCGACGTTCGATCCGTAGCCAAGCCACGAAGCCGACGACACAGAACCCGCCATACACGATGTACATGATCGCCGACGGGTAGTACCCGGCGATCAGGAGCAGCGGCACGCCAACCAGGTCAACCGCGATCCAGACCAGCCAGAACTCGACCCAACCGCGGGCCATGCCGTACGTGGCCAGAATCGAGCCCGTCAGGATCCACGCATCAGCCAGCGGCCCCCAGGAACCAAGCGCCCTCAGTACGAAGTAGAAGATCGTGGTGAGAGCCAGAGCGCCCAGGAGCAGCTGTAGGCGACCGTTCGCGCCGGCCCACCGTGGGCGTACTCCAACGCCCTCCCCAGCGTGTGACTTCCGGTACTGGTACCAACGCACCCAGCCGTACACGCTGACGATGATGAAAAAGACCTGCCGGCCGGCCTGGCCCCACAGGTCAAGCTGCTGGGGGGTGTCGAATGCGCCGCCAATGGCAGTGCCGACGAAGACCGTGAACAACAAGACGTTGCCCACGATGCCGACCGGCCACGCGGCGACTCTTCGAAACATGCCCAGTAGAGCGCTTGCCAATCCGAACCCGTTGCCGATGATCTCCCGCCACAGAATGACGCTCGCACCAACATGGAGCTCGGCCTTCAGCAACCGCAGGAGTACCTCTTGGAGATCCATTGATCCCTCCACTCATCCGGTCGCACGAATGCCGGGGTGGAGAGCCCACATCGTCGCGCAGCACCTGCACGCCGACGAGGCTCGCGTGAACCTCCCATCCGGACTTTCACCGTCGGTTGTGGAGTTTCACCACATCAGCCCTCCGCTGGAGGCGGAGGGGTCGCGGACTGTCACCGCCGGTTCGGATTTGCACCGACCCCGGTACACGCGCGAGTTCTCAACTCGTCGCCGACACTTTACTCCGACTTGTGAGCGTCAGTGGTCGCCCGGGCGGCCATGGACGCTGACAAGTCGGTGGGGGGTGGTGGTGGCGATCAGAGGGCTACGCCGAGGAGGGCGTCGCAGACACGAGCAATCAGCGCTGGTGCATCAGCATCGTCGCTGTCGATCGTCACCGAGGCTCCTGCCCAGGCGTCCACCGCAGCCACCGCAGCCGGCGCATCAAGATCATGAGCAAGAGCCGCACGTACCTCCGCCAATACGTTGTCGGCATTCAGACCGGCGGCGAGCCGGACCGCTTCGCGCCACCGGTTGAGACGGCTCTGGGCCGAGACCAGCAATTCATCAGTCCAGTCCCAATCGTCTCGATAGTGATGTTCAAGTAATGCGAGCCGGATCGCCATCGGGTCAACGCCCGATGCCCGCAAGGAGGACACGAACACCAGGTTGCCCTTGGACTTCGACATCTTCTCGCCGTCCAAGCCCACCATGCCGCTATGCAGGTACGCCTGAGCAAATGGCTGGTTGGTGGCCACTCGACCCTGCGCCGCGCACATCTCGTGGTGCGGGAAGATCAGATCGCTGCCACCGGCCTGAACATCGAAGCCGGCCCCGAGCCGGTCAAGTGCTATAGCGGTGCACTCGATGTGCCACCCAGGCCGTCCGGCGCCTAGCGCAGACTCCCAGCTCGGCTCACCCGCCCGTGCGTGGCGCCAAACCAGGCAGTCCAGGGGAGCCTTCTTGCCCGGACGATCCGGATCGCCGCCGCGCTCAGCGAAGATCGCAATAGCCTGATCCTCCG
>DATHIJ010000471.1:0-5624 GCA_035489975.1 Propionibacteriaceae bacterium
CCCTGCATTTCCAGGCTCCAGCGAGGCCTACCGGTGCTCACCTCGAAGGCAGTGGTCGTACCACCTCTGTCCATCACCACAACCACCCCCGCACCCACCGCCGGTGAGACGTTGACGTCGGAGCCAACGCCTCGCTGCCAAAGCACGACACCCGTGACAAGATCAAATTTGCGCACCTCACCACCAAGATCGACCAGGACTGCTTCATGCTCGCTGGTCCGGACGGGTGATGTTGGGGCAAGATCGTCAAGCGCCAGCTGCCACAGCCGCACGCCAACATCGGAGTAGGCGACCATCTGGCGATTGCTCGTCGTCGCGATGATCACGTTGCCGAACGCACTGAGGCTCAACACTGTGCCGCCCGGATGCGCCCGCCAGATCGAAGTCCACTCAGTGAGTGTTTTGGGAGTCGTGGCGACCAGGTCGGCACTCCCGATGGTAGGCCTGATGATCAGGCCAGACTCCGTCCGCACTGGCGTAATGGCCGGGGACGGTGAGCCCACCATTGGCTCTTGCCCGAAGGTCGGGTTGATCGAGATCGTGCTCATCGACTTGGAGGTCCAGCGTTCCGGCATCGTCCAGCGGATCGGAGAGTTGGTGGTGGTCTGGACGCTCGGCACCGGTGGATCGATGCGAGATGAGGCGGTGCGTATGTCGGCGAAGCTCTGGCTCTCCGCAACGATGCCCTCGCTCCGGCACCATGTCTGGCTGACCGTTACCACCCGACCGAGTTGGCCCTCTTTCGACAGGTAGCGCACCTCTCCTTCAACACTGAGGCAATCACCGCCACTGGCTTCGGCACGTAACTCGCTGCGATAGTCGAGGGTGTCCCCCGCGGATCCCGCGCCATTCCAGTGGCTCCCGGCACGTACGTCGGCCGGCAACACCACCAAGGCCGGACTGTAGACGTAGCCCTCTGACGGCGTACTCACACCCATCAGCTCGACAGCGGTGTTGACTCGGTAGAAGCGGACGGTCTGAGCCGTGGCTGCCGGATCATTGATCGCGGTCGTCATGGTCCGCAGAATCCGGATTCGGTCCCGGTCCGGATAGACCGCATCGAGCATCTTGTAGGCGAAGGCACCGTCGGTACTGAGTAGGCCGGCTACGCCTGACAGCCGCGCCGATTCTGTTACCGCGACGCCGACCACGCTCTTGAGTTCCCGGGTCGTGTCGGTTCGCTCATAGGACACTGCACCATCCGATGGCAGATAATCGGCGGCCGCGGTCGCTCGGGCCGCAACCCCCACCGAGCTCGCCACGAATGCGGCAGCGGCGACAAGCGCGGCCACGAGCCCGAAGACGACGAGCGGCCGCCACCACGATCGTTGCGGCTGTGGTGGGGGCCAGGTCGGATTGACCGCGACGCTGCCCAGCGGATCCGCTGGCAGAGCAGACCAGTCCTGCACGGGGAACGGCGACCAAGGTTGGTCGTCGGCAACATTCATAGCAGGCTCCGCTCCCTGCCGATGGCGCTTGGAATCCGTGGCAGTCGTCGGCGCGCCTGGAGGGGAAGACTCCTCCACTCACTCCTCGTCCGCGCGGCGGCGGGCGATCCGGCGTGCGGCATGCGGTCAGTATCTAATGGCGCTGTCGAATGGCTCGCTCTCGCTGGCTTATCAGGAAGGAGTTCTTCGCGACCAGGTTCATGTCCGGGACCAGTGGCGCGATCGCCTCCTGTTCAGCGTCATCGACTGATCGGTTTTTGTCTAAGCTCGCGAGCCATGCTGGCTGCCATTTGCCGGGCATCTTTGCCCATCTGATACAGGTGCCCGGAGATCGGTATGCCCATTGCGATGAAATGTAAATGTGGCTGCGGCCTCGGGATGCCGTGGTCCCCGATCGGCGTGACATGGCCGACGAGCGGCTCGAGGCCGGGGTGGTAACCGGTCGACGCCACGATGGCGTCTGGGTGCACTAGTGACCCATCGCCGAGCACGACAGCCCTACCGTCAAGCGCGGTGACCCCCGGCACAACCTCGACTGCTCCGCTGCGTACGGCGTCGATGAAGCCAACGTCGATGATGGGCACGGTGGCGGTGCGCCGGAACTGCGAAAATGGCGCTCTCGGCCGGGGGAGACCGTAGGCAGTTAGGTCAGGGATTGTCGCTCGTCGCAGCTCAAGAATGAGCGGATCAACCAGCCGGAGCGGCAGGTGCTGAATACCGATCCCAACCAGTTGGCTGGGGAAACCCTTGATGTCGCGCCGCAGGATGTTCGGCGGCGTACGCACGGCAATCCGAACCCGTCTAGCGCCGCCCTCGGCCAGATCGACGGCGATCTCGGTGCCACTATTGCCGGTGCCGATGACCAGCACGTCTTGGCCGCGATACGGCAGCGGATTGCGGTAATCCGCCGAATGAACCAGCGGTCCATCGAACGCACCCGGCCATCGCGGCAGATATGGCACCCGCGTATAGCCGCTGGCCACAACGACTACCTGCGCCGGAAGCATGCCCGCAGCTGTCTGGACAGACCAGCGGCCGTCATCGCGGTCGATCCGCGTGGCCTCGACTCCGAACCGTGGCTCGAGGTGATGGTGCGCCGCGTACTGCTCCAGATATTGCACAAACTGATCGCGTGCCACCCAGCGGCCGAACTCGCGAGGAATCCGGTAGCCCGGAAGGCCCGACAGCCAGCGGATCGTGTGCAGATGCAGACGGTCGTAACGGGTGCGCCATTGCTCTCCGACGTGCTCGCCCCGCTCCAGGATGGTGGCGTCTAGACCATGGGTCCGCAACGCGGCCGCCGTCGCCAGTCCGGCCGGACCAGCGCCGACGATCACGACATCATCCATTCGCAAAAGGCTACTGCTGATACGGCTCCGTACCGATCAAGGCCTGCTTCGGACCGCTCGGCGGAGTTGACCCCAAGTGCTTCGCCTTCCGCATCCCAGCGTCGATGAGTGGACGGTCGGCTACCGACAGAGAGTTGTCGCGGCCTGCTGGCTACGTTGGGCGACGTGTTCGAGGGATTCGATGAGTTGATGGTCGAAGCGGCCGGTTTGCGTCTCCTGGCTCGGCAAGGCGGTGCTGGACCGGCCGTGTTGTTACTGCACGGTCATCCGAGAACGTCGTCGACCTGGCATCGCGTGGCTCCGTTGCTGGTGGACCGCGGCCGCACAGTGGTGTGCGTCGACCTGCCCGGCTACGGCCGTTCCGACAAGCCTGCGCCGACCGCGGACCATCGGCCGCACGCCAAGCGAGCCGGCGCGCGTCACTTGCTTGCGGCGATGAACAGCTTGGGCCACCATCAATTTGACCTCGTGGGCCATGACCGCGGCAGCTACTACGCCCTTCGACTCGCGCTCGACCATCCGAAGGTCGTGCGCAAGCTCGCACTCCTCGATTCTCTGCCGATCAGCGAGCACATTGATCGAGCCGACGCCCGCTTTGCCACCGCGTGGTGGCATTGGTTCTTCTTCGCTCAACCCGAGATACCCGAACGGGTGATCACTGCCGATCCCGACGCCTGGTACTGCGGCGACCCCGCCGTAATGGGTGAGGCCAACCACGCTGAATGGCTCACGGCGATGCGCGATCCCGAGGTCGTGCGGGGCATGCTGGAGGACTACCGCGCCGGCCTGACCGTCGACTACGCCGATGAGGCCGCCGACCGCGCGGCCGGTCGGCGGGTGACGCAGCCCCTCCTGGTGCTGTGGTCCACACTGGACGACCTCGACGAGCTGTATGGCGATCCGCTGGACATCTGGAGCAGTTGGGCTGATGACGTCACCGGTCACGGCATCCACTCCCCTCACCACATGGCAGAACAAGCACCCGATGATCTCGTGGCAGCTCTGGACGCGTTTCTAGGGAAAGATGTCCCGGAGCGCGTTGCTCAAGCCGACCTCCACGATCGCTGATGGGGCGGCGATCGCCTGGGCAGTCGCAAAGGTTACGGCCGAAGCCACGCTCTGACCCGGATGACCGTCTGCCAAGATTAAGTGGCGCGCCAAACCGGCACGAAAACGCACTGCCGCACGGCGACCTTTGACAGACGCCGAGAGAGATTCAGCTATGGGCCAAACAACCCCTCCGCCACCACAGGTGGTAGTAGTACGACAGGGTCACAGCGGTTGCTTCTGGTTTCTGATTTTCCTTTTGATCGCCGTCGTCATCGTCGGGATCATCATCTTCCTCAGCGTCATGGGCATCCTCGGAGCGCTGTTCGGATAGGCCGACAACATCGACCGGCGTACGACGCCGAGTGGCCACATTCCCCGAGCCTTTCGGCGTGAGGGCGCTGCGCGTGCCGTCAAGATCATCGACGGTTGATCGATTTCGGAATTGACGCCGTCACATGTATCCCACCAGTGCGCATTCATGTCGACGCACAGTGCTTTCCGAACGACCGGTGATCTTGACAAAATCGATTGTTGTGATCAGGTCCCTGTTGAGACGCAAGAGCGTGACGAACGCCAACGCTCCTCGGATTGACCGTGCATGGCACCGCCCCGGGCGCCGCCCGCTACGCGGTGGCCCGGCTTGCCGGGATCCTCGATCCGCCTGTCACCGTTGTCCAACCGAGCACGCCCATGATCACCGATCGCGATGTACCCGTGGCGAGCAGGGACGGGACGATGTTGCGAGTCAACTGTTAGCGTCCGGTCTCCGACGATCCCGTGCCGGTGCTGTTGTGTGCTCATCCGTACGGCAAAGACCTGTTGCCGCGGCGGATTGGACGGCGTTCACGCTTTTCGTTCCAGTACCGCATCATGCGACAGCCCACGCCAGTCAGCTTCTCGACCCTGACCGGATGGGAGGCGCCGGACCCCAATTGGTGGGTTGTCCAGGGCTACGCGGTGGTGAACTGCGATTTGCGTGGCGCCGGCACCTCCGACGGTGTTGGGAGGGATTCACCGACCCCCTTATCGCAGACCTCGCCTGGAGTGAACTCTTCAGCGAATCAGTCGACCGATTTCTCAGAATCGCCCCCGAGCGGAGGCGCCGAGCGGGCTTTCACGCTCGGCGTGAACCGTAAATTCCCGCTCGGGGGCGATTCCGCGAAAGATCCCCGCGGGTCGCCTCGCCGGCGATGCATGTCACAACATGCGCTGCGCTCTGAACTATCTCCTCTGCGCTCTCGTACCGCCGTATCAGGTACACCGCTGGCATCAGTTTCCGATCTTCGACGAGGTCCAGAACTCGTCCATGCATATCCAAGGCTGCTTTCAAAGGGGATCTTGTTTGGGGAACGCGACGTCAAAATGCCCGCTCCACTGTTCCGGTTGATCTTGAGCGACATCCGTGAGTTGATCACGCGTTTCTGATCATCTACCGGGGTGGTGACTCTCCTGAGCAGCTCGAGCGGACCCACTGCGCACTCCCACCAACTCTGCGGGCAGCTGGGAGTCGCGGTTGCAAGGCACCGCTAGCCGAGCTACGACGGCGGATCTCCTTGAATGAGACGATGAGGGCATGCGGGCCGTGCGGATCCATGGCAAGCAGGACATGCGGACCGAGCAGGTTCCCGACCCCGAGCCAGATGCCGGGGAGGTGCGGCTGCGGGTGGGCTACGTCGGGATCTGCGGGTCGGACCTGCACTACTACGCTGACGGCGCTGCGGGCGTCTTCACCATCCGTGAACCGCTGATCCCCGGTCATGAAATGTCCGGCGTGATT
>DATHIJ010000472.1:0-4320 GCA_035489975.1 Propionibacteriaceae bacterium
GCTGTCGTACCCCACAGCACCACAAGCAGGCGCAAGAAGCGGCGACCGTCAACGTCTGGTTGCCACACCGCGACCAAAGCAGCGACCGCGGACAACTCGATGCCTGCCACGAGAATCAGAAGCACCTCGCCGTCTTGACCAAGTGCAGCATCGCGGATCGCCTCGGCTCCAGCGAGGGCCAGCGTGAACAGACCGGGAAGTGCCGCAACGGCCTTGGTCCTCAGCTGCCACCGCATTCCGAGAACGAGGGTGAGCCAGGCCAGGCCGGCGAGCGCTAGCGCAAGGACATACAGCGCTAAGTCCCACGGCCCCCGGTCCCCGTCCATCCGCCGCAAACACAAGTCGGAGAAACTGCCTCCGTCATAGTCATAGCTGTAGTCATGAACGATGCTGCCACGGAGCATGCTCCCCCGGCACGGCACCCAATGCAGATAGGTGGACCAGCCGGCTGCGTCGGCCGAGGCCAGCATCAAAGCCGCGGTGCCCAACCACGGCCAGCGCTGCTCTCTCACGCTCAGACCGTACCGATTCGTAATGGCTCTGGTGAGCAAAGGGCGATTTCACTGATGACGGGCTTAGCTCGACCGCTCAAGATCGCAACCGGCACAGTTAGACACGCCGAGCCCAGCAATAAGGCAATGAATGTGGGCAAGCGCCTACGATCTACGAGGGTGGAGTGGCTTTGGGACCGGTTCTGGGCATGGATGCCTACGCCGGACTTGGAGCGGCTCTGGGACCGGTTCTGGGCATGGATGGCTACGCCGGAGGCAGGCAACCTAGCTGAGTGGGTCGGTGCGGTCGGCACAACAGGCGCTCTACTGCTGGGCTTGCATTTACTCAGACGAGATAGGCAGGCCAACGTAGCGGATCAAGTATCTGTATGGAGAACTTGGCAGTTAAGGCCGAGCCAGGATGACCCACCGACTGCGGACGTGTTTGCCCAACTTCATATAGCAAATCACTCACTTGACCTGATAATACTTCCGAGGGTTTACACGTGGATCGCAAGTGACGGTGAGGTTGGTCAAGAGTTTGCTTTCGAGGACTTACCTCCCTATGGCGCTGAAGTGATTGAGGTGCCAGTCGTTGATCCGCGTGTGAAACTTCGCTCTGTGCTGTCGTTCAAAGACAGACGCGGCAAAACATTGTTCAAGGATATGCACACTCAAAAGGTCATACATGGTCGGACGATTCGGAGGCGCATCGTAGCTATAAGGCGGGCAAAGTTGAAGTGGTTAGCGCAGCAATACAGCCCGCCCGCCGCACTGCTGGCCGATGATGCAGCGGATCAAGCAGTGAGTGCGGCACCGGAATACTTGGGACTCTCCAGCCGCTAACGCAAACAGACAAGCCCAGGCAGTTTTAGAACGAACCCGAGCGGATCCGCGAGGGACGACGCATACACTCGCAGCGATTTCGCACCGACGGTCAAGCTCCCGGGCTGGAAAACCCATCTTCTACAAGGTGACCGCGCGGCGAACGCGCCGGGAAGTATCTGGTGTTCTTAGAAATCGAAAGGTCTGGAGGCCCGTGATCGGTACTTCCCCAGACGGGCGAGGAGGATGCAGCTGGAGTCGTGACGCACCGGGCCAGTCATCAGGCATGGGCCGCCGAATCCGGTACGGAAGCCCCGATAGCGTACCGGTGTCATACCTGGCAGCGGCTGTATGTGCAATCCTCAAACGTCGTGATGAGCGATTCGACTCGGAGGACCAACTTCAAAGCTGGCTCGATGAGGACAAGGTGGACTGGAACCCAGATGACCTGGCCACAGCACTGGATCATTTGGAACGGATCGGCCGGTTGAGACGTCCTCGAGCGGATCAGTGGAGATCGGGCTCAACCCTTGCCGCGATTGTCTCGCCACGGATCTTTCACGAATAGCTCCTGGACCTGTTGTTCGGTTCGATGGTGCTCTCGGGCCAGAACCGCGCCCACTCGTCGTAGCCGCGCCGGCCGAGGATGACGGCGTCCTGCGTGTCGATGACCGCGGACATGTTCGTGTCCATCACGTCGTCGTCCCAGTCGGTGAGGAACTTGTCGGGATCCTCGGCCACGCCGTCGAAGGACACGCGCAGGCCCTCGTCGCGCGACAGCCGTTAGATCTTCTTGTGGTTGACGTTCCGGTCACCCCCGAGTCGCTCGAAGGGGCGCTCCGCTCTGCGGCGGAGGACCTGCTGATGGGTCCTGGGCTGCGCCGGGTCGAGCTCTCGCTGCCAGCCGATGATCTCGATGCTCTGCGGGCCGTGCTGCGGGCAGGTTTCCGATTGGGTGATGAATTTGGCGCTGCGGAGGAAGCGCCTTATCGCTCACGTTCTGATGCGCGACGAACAAGATCGCGTGCCGCTGTATGAGAGGCAGTTCAAGGAGGACTGGGAGCTGCCGGGGGGCATCGTTGAGCCGCTGGAGCCGGCCCGGCTTGGAGCGGCATGCGAGGTGCGCGAGGAGCTCGGGGTTGATCTTCAAGTCGGGCGGCTGCTGGTCGCTGACTGGATACCGCCGCACCTTGGCTGGGACGATGCCATCGAGATGATCTTCGATGGCGGCACGGTGGACGAAAATGATCTTGCCTATTGGTCGCTGCAGTCGACGGAGATCAAGGCGGTCGCCTTGGTCGACCTGGCTACGGCAAGTGAGTTTGACTCCGCTAGCCTTCCGCCGGCTCAGCCTGGCCGTCGCGCTCGGTCCAGACGAGATGGCCTACACCGAGGAGGGCCGTATACCCTGATCTCCAGGCGTGTGCTGACGATCGGGCCGCCTGCGGATCAGAGCTTGCTGAACTCCAGGCGTATGTATTGCAGTGTCACGGTTAGCCCGTTGTTCGCGCAGGTGACGCCGGCCTCCGCGTCAGAAGCGAGTACATCGGCGAACTGTGACATTGGTAGCGATTTCTTAAGCCTGACGAAGGTGAGTGTGGCCGTGCCGCTGCTCTCCGAAACCGTAAAGGTTGCTCTGTCGCCTTGCACTTGATAACTGCCGCTGATCGTCCCGTCCACCAGCAGACCAGCGGTCGGACCGGGCAAGCTGAGCGTGATGGGTTCCTTGCCTTCACCACTGAGCAGATAAGAGCCGTTGGTGAACGTGACAGTGACGTCGCCACCCTCGCCAGTGCCGTAGGTACCTCGCTCCCCTATCCCGGCGAACCGGACCAGCCGGTAGCGCCCGCTTAAACACTCATTTACCGGGACTGCCGGAATTCGTGAAGTGCTCGGGCCGACGGTGGCAGGAGGTGCCGCGGCAGGTGGCTCGCTCCTCGGTATCGGGCCGGATGCTGAGTCGCCAGAACAGCCCGCCAGCGCTACCAGCAGTGTTGTCAGTACGGCGATGAAGAGCCGATTCATGATTCTCTCCCCCGAGTTGAGCAACCGGGTCAGCATATTCGCCCAATCCGGCGCACTAGCAGCGTGGCCAGCGGTACTAGAAGAGTGCGGTCATTGTCGCGGCGGGCATTGAGGACCCGTTCGTCGCTGTTGCCAAGCGTCTCGAAGAGTTCGAGCAGCCGTACTCGAGCTTGGTTGCGCTCATCGCGGAAGGAGCGCTTGACCACTCCGATCAGCCGGGCAAACGCAGCCTCCACCTGTCCAGTGATCATCTCGACGTCGGCGGCAGCGAGCTGGCTGTTCAGGTCATCGCTGCCATTCGCGGCAGCAAGGGTCGACTAAGGATCAAGCACCGCCGGCGGCTGGACTTCCCGGCGGGCTTCCGGGTCCTTCTGCTCTGGGTCGAGGGGCAGCGTTAGCTGATTAGAACATAATTGCGATTCTGGTGGGAAGAGGCCGGGCCCTCGCTAACTGATTCGGGGAGAGATTGGATGGGTCAGTTAGCACCAATGGCTGCCTTGTATTGGCCCACCGTTCCTTGCGGGCGCGCTAGTCGTCGTCAAGGAAATGAAAGCAAGCTCGAATGCGTAGTACGTGACGAACACGCCGAGGCCGATCAAGACCACTGACACGAAAGCGACGGTGAGAATCCTGGTCACCATGCGTGGCCTGAAAGATTCAGCGCATCTCAAGGGCGAAAGGTCGAGCAAGGTCGGTGGCGCATCGAGCCGGTGAAGTGCAAGTGCAAGTGTGCCTTGGGCAGAGACGCAATCGAAGGCACGCGCGCCATCTCGTCACTCCTCGAACGCCTCCGGATGCTCGACCACGAGCCAGATCATGAACGCGAGGAAGAGGGTCGACAGGACGAGGAGAAGTGTTGCGATGATGCCAAGGATGAATCCCGTCGTCGCTTCGCTGCGACCTCCGAGGTGTGGCTGCGCCTTGATCGCGTTCAGCGACTTCAGCCCGATCACCATCGCGAACGGGGCGCACAGGCCCG
>DATHIJ010000473.1:0-9182 GCA_035489975.1 Propionibacteriaceae bacterium
GCGGGCTCGATGGTTTCGGGCTCTGGTGGGTGATCAGGTGGCACTGCGGCAGGACCTGTTCGATCTGTCGGCGTTTCTGCTGGCGACGGGTCTGCGGATCGGGGAAGCGTTGGCAGTGTTGTGGCGCGAGATTGATCTTGACCTGGGTGTGCTGCATGTGACGTCGACCTTGATCAGGGTCACGGGGCAGGGCTTGGTGCGGAAGCGTACGAAGTCGCTGGCGGGCGAGCGGGTCTTGCAGCTTCCGGAGTGGTGCGTGATCTTGCTGGACAAGCGGCGTGCGGTTGGCGTTGGCGCGGATGAGCCTGTCTTTGGCACGGTGGACGGAACATTCCGTGATCCTCGGACGGTGACCCGGTGGCTGGTCGAGGCTCGCGAGCGGCACGGCTTCGAGGAGTGGATGACCTTCCATGCTTGGCGGAAGACGACGGCGACGGTGTTGGACGAGGCTGGTGCAACGGCACGCATGATCGCAGACCAGCTGGGCCACTCTCGGGTGTCGATGACGCAGGACGTGTACTTGGGCCGGCGGAGCCGGGAGTCTCGCGTGGCGGCTGCACTGGAGGGCGTCGATCCGATGTCGTCGGGCGAAAGTGTGGGGGAATCTGTGGGGCCGGGGACGGACGCGACGGCGTGAGGCGGTGTTTGCCCTGGTCAGAGAGCTGGCGAGGGGACTCGAACCCCTAACCTGCTGTTTACAAGACAGCTGCGCTACCGATTGCGCCACGCCAGCACGAGGCCATTTCCCCTAGTCGGAGTCCCCTTGCCACTGAGGATCAAGCCCGCATCAGGCATCCGCCTCCTGACGTGTGTGGAATCAGGTTCGCGGCACCATCCACGGCCTTCTGAGCGATGGTACCGATCAGATTGCCATACACGTCAGCCGTCATCGCGATGCTCGCGTGACGGAGCGCCTGGCTCACTAAAGACAGTCTGCTCGAGGTCCTCGATGACAAACGCGGTCGCACGATCGAGGCGCCGCACCTCCCGAAGCCGCCGGCCACGGAAGGACTCCTGTTTCCATGCTTTGACGATGGCCGCCTCGGCCGGCCGCCCAGTGTCGTCGAGGACAACCGTCGCGCCCGGCGCGAGGCGGTCGGCCAGCAGCGGATATGCCGGGTAACGCACCTGGTCAGCGATCGAGCCGACCGGCCCGTCGACGAACAACAAATCGACCGGCGGCAGATCGGGCAGCACCGAGATATCGAACCACGGCTGGTTTTCCCGGCCAGGGACGGCAGTGTCGACCAACGGCGCATGCAGCACTTGGGCTCGATCCATAAGCCCGTGTTTGGCGAGCTCCCCCTGCGTGCGCTCGGCGTAATCGGCGCTGGATTCCAACGCCACTACTCGGCCTTCGCCCCCACGTTTGGCGAACGCAGTGGCGAACCAGATCGTCGAACTACCCGAGCCTAACTCCAGGATCGTCCGAACCGACGAGTCCGATAGGCGATCGAGCATCCAGACCAACGTAGACGGCGATATCGCCCAGTCGCCGAGCTCCGGCATGGTGCGGTCATGGTCGACCAGCCGGTCGTACACCCGTCTGAGCTCGTGGGTGACGCTAGGGGTGCGCTCCACCCAGAGAAGCACTCTGAAGAGATCTCTGCGGACCCGGCTCAACTGGCTCGCCGTCTGCCGCTCCAGCTTGCTCTGCTCGGAAAGCCGAGTCTGCATCTGCTGCAGTCCACGACGGCTGGCCCGCTGGTGCTCCAGCACTTTGCTGAGCTTGGTCGACGTCGCGCGGGCCGAGAGCACCATCCAGGCGAGGCCGCAGAGCCACGAAATGGCGAGCGCGGCAGTTGCCGCCTCAATCCCGAAGACCGCCAAGCCGACAGCCCCAACACCCGACACCGCGGCCAGGAGTATCAATGCACGCCTCATGGACCAACTCATCATTTGGAGAACCATCCTTCGGACCACGAGAGGTTGATCAACCTGGGCACGACGTGATCGGCCAGCTCTGGACGGTCCAGGGCCAGCTAGAGGGTAACCGGGCGAGTGTCCTGCGAAACAGATCTGGTGAAGCGCGTCCTCGCCGGGTTGAGGTGGTTACTCAGCCGGAGGGCTCGACGACGTAGACGCGACGCTCCTCCGACAGTCCCTTCAGCTTGCGCAGGCCGCGATCAGTGAAGCCGATCGGCGAGCCCGCGAGGAGCTCTCGGGTCGCCCACGAGGCGTAGACCTGGCCCGGCTCAGCCAGGTCTGCGATCCGCACCGCAATGTGAACCGCCGCGCCGCGAACGTCACCGCCCTCCAGCTCGATCTCGCCGGTGTGAACGGCGGCCCGAACCTCCAGGCCAATGCCGGACGCCATCCGACCGATCTCCTGAGCGGCATGGATGGCTCGCTCGGCGCCGTCGAACACGGCCACAAACCCGTCGCCGGTCGTCGCGACCTCGCGGCCCCGAAATCGGTCGAGCACGGCCCTCACCGCCTGGTCGTGCCGGGCCAACAGATCGCGCCACGGGCCGTCGCCGAGCTCGAGGGCACGCGCGGTGGAGTCCACTATGTCGGTTACCACAAGCGTGGCCACCACCCGGTCGAAGCCACCGCCCTCCGAACGCGCGAACGCCGTACTTGGCTGCCAGTCGATCGTGATCCACGGCTCGTCACCCACGACCCAGGAGTCGTGGCCAGGTGGAACCTCATAGAACTGGCCGGCCTCGATCAGCAGCTCGGCCCCCTCACGCATCCGGATCTGTGCGCTGCCGGAGACGCATAGGCCGATGTGATGGGACTCGCAAAGCTCGGTTCGTGCGATCGGCTTGATCGACTCGCTCCAGTGCCAGCCGGGCCGGAGGACCGAGCGGCCGATGCGGATTTCGCCCATGTCGTACGTCTCAAGGCGGCCGAACGGGATCTCGCGGACATCGTCTGGCTCGCCGAAGAGCCGCCGCTGAAGCTTCACCATCGACACCGCACGATAGCGCGTTCACCTCGGCTTACCACGACCGCATCACGGGGAGTTGATCTTCGTTCCGCGACCAGCTCACGCCTTCTCCGGGAGACCCGGTAGGCCATCAGGTTCCGGTCCGGTTATCGCAGCGCCGGCCGTACCACGGCGCCAGCAAAAAATGTGCGCTGTGGCATCGACAGCGGCTGGGAATCTGCGAGCGTGCTCGACGCAGTACAGCGCTCAGAACCAGTATTTGCGTCCACCCACGGCACGGCCCATTTGACCCAGGACCAAGAAGATGATCCCGACGATCAGGACAATAATTCCGATCGTCCACAGAATGCCGATGTCTAGGAGAAGGCCCAAGATCAGCAAGATGACACCAAGAACAATCATGTAATCCTCCTTGGCCCTCTTTTACCCGGGCGTGGCCAGCTTCACACAGTGAGTTATTGCTCGCTGCCGCTGAGGTCGTTAGCGCTCTCATCCTGTGAGGCAGACCACCGACCACGCAACCGATTGCGCACCTCCATGAGGGAGAGAAAGCTCAACGCCTTGGGATCAGAAGACCCCAGGACCGCCGACGAATGCCGTTCCGCGACCCGTCACCGCAGCCTCCTCGCCCGCACTCAGCAGAGCCGCCTCGCCGCGTCCAAGATCAAGTCTTGTCGTAGTCGACATCGCCGCGAGTTCACCGTCTGTGACGAGAAGTATGCGCCCGCTGCCGGCTGCCGGGACTGCCGCCGACTCCGCATGCGGCTCCAGGCGCCACAGCGTAAATTCCGGAGCCGGCGTTGGATAGCGCCACACCCCTGGCGACTCCTCGAGGGGTGTGATCAAACCTCGCAGACCCGGTGTGAAATCCAAGACCGCAAGCAGCTCGTCAACATTGACGTACTTCGGTGTCAGGCCGCCTCGCATCACGTTGTCAGAGTTGGCCATGATCTCCACCCCGCCTCCGCTGAGGTAAGCGTGCAGATTTCCCGACGGCATGAACAGCGCGTCCCCGGGTTGCAAAGTGATCCGGTTCATCAGCAGAGCGGCCAATACACCGGGATCGCCCGGATGGTAGGTGTTGAGTTCCGAGGCGGTACGCGCGAAGGACGCGACGTCATCCGGCTCCTGTATTGCCTCGGCGGCCTGCGCTAACTCCGAGATCACCGACCGCTCGTCGGGGGTGAGGCGCAGTAATCGCGAGAACGCAACCCGCAGCCGCTCTGCGGCCGGCACGTCGGCATCGGCCAGCGTAGCGACGAGCGTGAGAGCTCTGTCAACGGCGAGTTTCTCGAACATCTGGTACGTCGCTGCCGGTTCACGGAATCCGCAGAGAGCGTCAGTCTCGACGAACGCGCACAGCAGCTCCGGCTTTGGCCAGCCGTCGCGATAGGTCCGCTGGGGTGCGTCCCGAGGAACCCCGGCCGCTTGCTCCCGCGCGTAGCCAGCCGCGGCCTGCTCGCGTGACGGATGAGCCTGCAGGGACAGCGGCTGTGCCGCGGCGATGATCTTGAGCAGAAAGGGCAGCCGAGGGCCGAACGCTTCGACGGACGCCCGGCCAACTACGCGCACCGGGTCATGGGCGACAAGCTTGTCCAGCGGTTCGCCGTCCACGGCTGAAGGAGCGAGTGGATGCGCACCAAACCACAGCTCGGCCTGTGGTTCACCGGTAGGTTCCACGCCCAGGAACTCAGGGATTGCTGTTCGCGAACCCCAGGCGTACGGCTGAATCACCCCCGTGAGCCGCTCCATCACGATTCCTCCTGTACTGGCTCACCGACTGCGGCTTGCCAGAGGGCGAGCGTACGCGCAACGGCCAGCGAGTCCCGCCAGGGAACCATTGGTGACTCCACCTCGCCGGCCCGCAGGCAACGCATGACTTCCTGGGCTTGGAACGTGTAGCCGGCACCGGGCCACTGGGTGACCAAAACCTCAGGTGCCACATCACGATGATGACCGCGATAGACCAACATCTCCTTCGGAAGGATGAAGAAGTCATTGATCATGATCCGGCCGAAACTGCCGAACACCTCGAGGCTGGTAGGCAGGTCCGCCTTCAAGGAGCAGACCACCGTTGCTGTGACGCCCGGGCGGTCCTCGGTGGCCCGGTAGTTGAGCACAGCGGCGGCGTGATTGTCCACACCAGTCGCGGCATGGCTTCCGTAGCCGAACAAGTCCGTCGGCTCGCCCAGGAACAGATTGACTATATGGAGCGGATACACACCGGCGTCAAGGATCGCGCCGCCTGCCTGGGCCGGATCGAGCAGCCGATGAGTCGGTGGTCCACGAAAGGCGAATCCGAAATTGGCCGAAACATGCCGGATCTCACCAAGATCACCTGAGTCTGCCAATGCCGCCGCTTTACGCAGCAGTGGATTGGTTCGAGTCCAAAGAGCCTCCATCAAGAACAGGCCGCGCTCGCCCGCCAGGTTGATCAGCTCCGCAGTGTCATCGGGACTAGTGGTCAGTGGTTTTTCAACCAGGACAGACTTTCCAGCCTCCAGGCAGAGCTTGGCAGACGCGAAATGATCTTGGTGGCTGGAGGCGACGTAGATGACATCGACATCAGGATCTCCGGCCAGCTCCGCGTACGAGTCGTATACCCGGGGAATGCCATGATCAGCTGCGAATGCCATCGCCCTCTCGAGGGTGCGGGAGCCTACCGCGACCAGTCGTGCCTCGTCGGTGAGTAACGCAAGATCACGGGCGAACACCGATGCGATGTGGCCGGTGGCAAGGATGCCCCACCCCGTCAGAGCCGTCACGGTTCCCATCCAACAGCATGCTGCCGGAACGAGTGTGGAGTGGCCGAGTCGGCCGCCAGCAGCTATCTTGCTCCCTTATGGCGAACGGCGAGCGGCTGAGGGCAAGCTTGGCCAAATCCGGCGAGCCGACGAATGACATCGATGTGATTTCCCCTTACGATGAGCCCATGATTGTCGCCTCCAGTTCTCAGCGTGACGGTAAGGACCCGCTTGGTGAGTTGAGCGCGCGGGACGCCGAGATCCTCACCTTCGAGCGACAGTGGTGGAAGTTCGCCGGAGCTAAAGAGCAGGCGATCCGAGACAAGTTCCAGATGTCGGCTACGCGCTATTACCAGATCCTCAACGCGTTGATCGACAAGCCAGAGGCACTCGCTCAGGATCCGCTTCTCGTCAAGCGGCTGCGTCGGCTGCGCGCCACCAGGCAGCGCAACCGATCAGCCAAGCGGTTGGGCATCGATCTCACGATCGAGTGAGTTTCAGCTTTCCCAGCACCGCGCGAGCGCCCTCACCGATGGGTCTCACCGGATAGTCGATGTAGCCGCCCGTAGCCAGCCCGGCCTGCCGCTCGAAGAAGTTTCGTGCCGCGCGGTCACCGGTACGCAGCACCGACCACCCCATGAACAGGACATAGGGGATGTAGTAGGGCAGCCCGAGGCAGTAGAAGTACTGCCACGTGTGGGCCTCCTCGTGCTTGATCAAGTACGGATACTTGTGCAACATCGTGTCCCACGTGCTGCTCGTGGTGATCACATTGCCGATTGTGAATGCGCCCGCGATGGGGAACTTGAAGCGGTAGCCCTCGCCCAAGAACAGGCCACGCGGTCCGCGCCTGATGGTTGCGCGGCCGATCCGCGCGACGGCCAAACCGACAGGCGTGCTGAGGTTGACGAAATTGCCAGCAAACCGCACCCACTGCCATCCAGTCACCGGCCAGCCAGCTTTCACGGTCTCTATCCTGCAGGGTGGAGGCGGCTGCGCCTACGTGCTGAGCCTGTGCGCGCCAAAGGTTGAGCTCCGTCAATCGGTCATCTGTGATCACAACCGTTCAAACGACCTACTTCTGGCTGCAAATTGTGATCTTCTTCGATCACAAGCGCCGAAACGGTCAGCCTTGCCCGGCCGCGACGTTCGTCTCCCGGACTCGGGGATCAGCGGGCCGCCTGGCGAGCATGGCGTACGCCGTGCGCATCTCTCAATTTGGATGTCGTTCCCAAGATGCGGAATGGAGCTGCGCGATATCGAAAGCCACGCCTAGGCTGAGCCGTGTTCATCCAGAGGGGACGAGGGACCGGCCCGATGACTCCCCGGCAACCGGCTGACAGATCAGAAACGGTGCCAACTCCGACTCGGCCGAAAGTCGGCTGAGACAGATGAAGAAGGACTGATGATGACCGCCGTGGTCGACACCAATGCAGCCCCCAGTTCCGGCGTAAGGGCAGGCGCCTTTGGAAACGCGACGCACCTGGTGTGTCGAGAATGTGGGGCGAATACAGAACTCGGCCCCTTCTACGCCTGTACCGAGTGCTTCGGTCCGCTCGAGGTCGGCTATGAGTTTCCGACCATAACTCGGATGAGGATCGAGGCGGGCCCGCGGAGCATCTGGCGATATGCCCCGCTTTTGCCGGTCCCAGCCGACATCGCCACCTTCCGCTCCACCGATCCCGGTTTCACCCGGCTGGTCGATGCCCGCCACCTCGCGGATGATCTTGGTCTAAAACAACTCTGGGTCAAAGACGATTCCGGCAATCCGACGCATTCGTTCAAGGACCGTGTTGTCGCGGTGGCCCTCTCGGCCGCCCGCGAGCTGGGTCTCCGAGTTCTCGCCTGCCCCTCCACTGGCAACCTCGCCAATGCGGTAGCCGCGGCGGCCGCGCGGGCCGGGATCAAGTCTGTGGTGTTGGTGCCCGCCAATCTCGAGCAGCAAAAGATCTTGGCCTCTGCCATCTACGACACGACGTTGATCGCCATCGAAGGCACCTACGACGATGTCAACAAGCTCGCCACTGAGATCGCGGCCGAGGAAGAGGGCTGGGCCTTCGTCAACGTGAACGTCAGGCCCTATTACGCGGAGGGCTCGAAGACTCTGGGATACGAAATTGCCGAACAGCTCGGCTGGCGGATTCCCGACCAGATTGTCATCCCGGTGGCCTCCGGGGCTCAGCTAACCAAGATCGACAAGGGCTTTCGCGAACTGATCAAGCTCGGCCTGGTGGACGACAAGCCATTCGTGATCTTCGGCGCGCAAGCAACCGGGTGCTCACCCGTCGCTCAGGCTTATCGCGCAGGCCAAGATTTCGTGGCACCGGTGAAGCCGGACACGATCGCCAAATCACTAGCGATCGGTAACCCGGCGGACGGCCCCTACGTGTTGGATGTGGTGCGGCGTACGGGCGGTGCAGTCGAGGACGTGGATGACGACACCTTGGCGGCGAATATCCAGCGGCTGGCACGTACCGAAGGCATCTTTGCCGAGACGGCCGGCGGCGTCACAGTGGGCGTCACAGCCAAACTGCTGTCTGGCGGCCTGCTCGACCCTGAGGCCGAGACAGTGATCATTAATTCCGGTGACGGCCTGAAAACCCTCGATGCGGTTTCCGACCGGGTCGGCCCGAAGATCACGATTCCGCCGCGATATGAGGCGTTCAGCGACTTCTGGAAGGCTGCGAATTCATGAGTGCCACCGTCCGCATTCCCACCATCTTGCGTACCTACACCGGCGGCGTCGGAGAGGTGACTGCTGACGGCAGCACCCTGGCAGAGGTTCTGGATTCCTTGGAAGGCAATCATCCAGGGATCCGGGCGCGGATCCTGGACGATGCCGGGGCGCTTCGCCGCTTCGTCAATGTCTACGTCGGTGACGACGACGTGCGTTTCATCGGGGGCTTGGACGCTCAGGTGGCCGAGGGCACCAAAATCTCGATCATTCCGGCCGTTGCAGGCGGGGCTGAACACTAGCCCCGGCATGGATCTCGAGCATTTCGTCAGGGCGCAGGACAGCGGCGGCACGTACCAGCGGGCGGTCGCGGAACTGCGGAACGGACGCAAGACCAGTCATTGGATGTGGTTCATCTTTCCGCAGATCGCAGGTCTTGGGCGCAGCGCCATGGCCCAGGCGTACGCGATCAGTGACCTCTCGGAGGCGCAGGCCTATCTTGCGCATCCGGTGCTTGGACCGCGGCTCATCGAATGCGCGGAGATCGTTGTCTCGCATCAAGGACTCAGCGCGCAGCAGATCTTCGGCGGCATCGACGCAATCAAACTTCGATCCTCAATGACCCTGTTTGCGCGTGCCGATCCTGATCAAGCGATCTTCCAACAGGTCATCGAGCAGTATTTCGACGCCCCCGATGCGGAGACAGAGCGGCGAATCTGAGATCACTCTGCGCTGGCTGTGTAGGGCTTGCCGGGCCAGTAGGCCCATTCCTCAAAGTCGCTGACCCGACCGTCGTCCGCGAACCGCAATACCCAGAGGTCCCGGTATTCCTGCTGTGCTGGATCGCCGTAAGCAACATCGAGGCGTACCA
>DATHIJ010000474.1:0-4408 GCA_035489975.1 Propionibacteriaceae bacterium
ACCTGGTGCCGTCGACAAGCCGGAGCTACCCCGAGGCGCGTCGCTTACGGGCGCGGCGGCTCTACGAGTCCGGCCAGGGCCTGCTGGCGTTGGCACAGGCGATGGACAGCATCAGCGGGGTCCGGCTGGATCCGCGGGAACAGTCGGAGCTGACGGTCCAGATCCTGGAGCGGGCCATCGCGGAGGTGGGCAAGAACGGATCTAAGAGTGATGTCAAGATCGGCCCCTACCCAGCGAGCGATGAGACACTGCGGGACGGCTTGGAGGCCACCTATCGCCAGCTAGCAGGGATCGAGACCGATCAGCAACGCCGCTTTGCGTTGGTCGACAAGGCGAACTCCGTGCGGAGGTGGACTCTACGGTGACCGAGTCTGCTGCTGCGATACCGCCTACCGCGACCCTCCAGCACGACGGAAGCCTTCGCTGCCCGAACTGTCGCGCTGAAGTGGCAGCGCAGGAGGCGTTCTGCGAGGCCTGCGGCATCGCTCTCACACCCACGGATGCCCGCGCTGCAGATGAGTCTGACGCGATGGCAGCTCCTATCGAGATCACACGCTCCATCCAAACCGACGCAGGCGACCAGGACACCGTTGTCGTCACCCGCCCGTGCGCCAACTGTGGCGGCGTGGTTGGAGCCGACGGTTACTGCGAGACGTGCGGCACCAAGGCCCCGACGGAACGGGACCACTACACCGAGCATCCAGCAGCCTGGGTTGCCGCCTGCTGCGACCGCGGCGTACGGCATCACCGCAACGAGGACGCCACGGCAGTCGCCGCCGAGCCGACACCGGGTACCCGAGCGGTGCTGGTGGTCTGCGATGGGGTGTCCACGTCCATCGACTCCGATATCGCAAGCTTGGCAGCCGCTCGGACGGCGCGTGAGGTTCTGCTGTCACACCGGCCCACCGGACTAGGTACACCCGCGAGTCGCGTGGCGGCCATCGCAGGCGCTGTGGTCAAGGCAGCTGCCGCCGCCAACGCCGCGGTGATCGACAACACGGCTCCAGACAGTGAGAATGCCGCTTCCTGCACCTTCGTGGCCGCGGTTGTGGAGGCTGATCTGGTCGTGTTCGGCAATGTAGGCGACAGCCGGGTGTATTGGATTCCTGATCGTGGCTCGGCCGGTGATCCCACCGAGCTCAGCGTCGACGACTCGGTTGCCCAGGCACGAATTGCCATGGGCACTCCGCGTGCCGAGGCAGAGACCGGCCCTCAGGCCCATGCCATTACCAAGTGGCTGGGACGCGACAGCCCCGACTTCGTACCACGTACCGGATCCACCGTTGTCTCCTCGCCCGGTTGGGTCTTGGTGTGTTCCGACGGCTTGTGGAACTACGCATCGGAGGCCACCACGCTGCAGTCGCTCGTCGCCCGGCTCAGCACTCCGGATTCTGACCCGCTCACCTTGGCAGTCGCTCTTGTCGACTGGGCAAACGGTCAGGGCGGCAAAGACAACATCTCCGTAGCCCTCGCACGTCTGTGAGGCCGCCCTTGCGGGCTGAGCCTGCCGAAGCCAATGCCCTTCGACAGGCTCAGGGCACATAGCAGGACATACTGAACAACCAGCCAGGACCCGAAAGGAGCTGCCAGCGTCGGTAATCGCGCGCCCGACGTCGTCGGATTCCCAGCGCGCGATGCGCGAGCAGCTCAAAAAAGAAAGGATGCTGATCATGGCCGACTTCACCGCCGAGGTGTACCAGAACGAGTTCCTGCCAGAAGGAGGAACCGATGTCAACGCAATCGTCACCATGACCTGCAGCGGGGCGGGATCGGCAGGCCAAACCGGGTCCGGTGATGCTGGCGAGATCATCATCGTCGACACCTCGGGTTCGATGGGTCGGGCCAAGCTCGAGGCGGCGAAGGTGGCAGCCGCTGCGGCCGTGGATCAGATAATTGACGGCACGTGGTTCGCTGTGGTTGCGGGCACCCACCAGGCCTACCTGGCATTCCCGCTCGTCCGATCCGGTCGAGGCATGATGCAGATGGACAACAACGCCAGGTACGCAGCGCATCAGGCGATCAGCCAGTTCCGCTCCGACGGTGGCACCGCGATGGGGACCTGGCTCACCCTCGCCGGTCGGCTGTTCGACTCCGTGCCGATGCTGGCGCAGCGACACGCGATCTTGCTGACCGATGGCGAGAACCACAACGAGACCCCGGAGCAGCTGACAAACGCGATTCACGGTGTCACGGGCAACTTCCAATGTGACTGCCGCGGAGTGGGTGTCGATTGGCAAGTTGCTGAGGTACGCCGGATCGCCCAGGCCCTACTGGGCACTGTGGACATCGTTCCCGAGCCTGACCAGATGAGTCAGGTCTTCGCCGAGCTGATGCAACAATCGATGAGTCGCGGCGTCGCCGATGCACAACTGCGGGTTTGGGCGCCACAGGGGGCACAAGTGTTGTTCGTCCGTCAGGTGTCCCCGACAGTGGAGGATCTGACCTCCCGCCGCGTAGAGATCAATCCGCTCAGCAGCGGGTACCCGACAGGATCGTGGGGCGATGAGTCTCGTGACTATCACGTCTGTGTGCGGTTGGCGGCCAAGGCCATCGGGCAAGAGCAGCTCGCGGCGCGCGTGCAACTTGCCGTAGGCGATCAAGTTGTCGCGCAGGCGCTGGTGAAAGCAAAATGGTCTGACGACGAGGGACTCACCACCCGGATCAATCCCGAGGTCGCTCACTACACGGGCCAGACCGAGCTCGCGGAGGTCATCCAAGAGGGCTTGGCCGCCAAGGCTTCCGGCGACGACGAGACGGCCACCAAGAAACTCGGCCGTGCTGTGCAGCTGGCCGCAGAGACTGGCAACGAGGAGGCGACCAGCAGACTCCGCAAGGTCGTCGACATCGACGACTCTGAAACCGGTACGGTGCGTCTGAAGCGGGCGGTGGACAAGGCCGATGAGATGGCCTTGGATACCGCGTCAACCAAGACAACCAGGATCAGGGGATGATCGCTCCCCTCGACCAGAAAGTGCGATGCATGATCTCGACCATGAGCCCAACCTCTGGCCGTCACCGATGATCGCCATCTGTCCGGTAGGCCACTCATCGTTGGCGCAGGACTACTGCGACGTCTGTGGGCTGCCCATCGATGCCACAAACACCACACCGCAGGTGACAGGGCCAGCTGCTGGGCAAGCTACTGGGCCGTCGGCGGGCGCTGCTGGCAGCGCACCACTTCAACAGCCCTGTCCGAACTGCGGAGCACAAAACTCCGTCGATGCCTTGTTCTGCGAGAACTGCGGCTACGACTTCACCACGGGAACGATGCCCAGGCCACTAGTGGCCTCTCAGCCGCCAGATGCAACCCGTACCGATCAACCGCAGCCAGCCCGGAGGGCCACTGCCTCCTCCACAGGCGACGGCGGCAGCGTTTCGGCAGGAACGTTCGACTGGGTAGCCGAGGTGTGGATTGATCCCGCCTGGTACGAGGCCCAGCAAAGCCCGGACCCGATGCCCTCCGCTGGGCTGCCGGCCATCGTTCCGCTGAGTTCGAAGTCGATCTTGATTGGCCGAACCTCAAACAGTCGGAACATCCATCCGCACATCGACTGTGAATCTGACTCCGGCGTCAGCCGCCGCCAGACCCAGCTCACGACCGACGGCACCCGGTGGTGGGTGGAGGATTTGGACTCGGCCAACGGAACATTCGTCGCTCCGGCCACCGGCCCGCTGCCGGCCGACCCCATTCCGGTTGGCGCCAAGCATGAGCTCGCTGCAGATGATCGCATCTATGTCGGTGCATGGACCCGTATCGTGGTCCGGCGCGCGACGGAGGACGAAAAGACAAGCTTGGCCTAGTGGCGCGTACGCCAGTGCAACGCTCTGCGCGAACACTGCGAGGCTTCGCCTCTGGAGTGTGGCACCGTTGCTTCAGTGCCACCCGCGGCATGTCAGCTCTCACCAGGAGGAATAGTGGAGGTCAAGGTCGGCATTCAGCATGTCAGTCGGGAGATCGTGGTGGAGAGCACCGAATCGGCCACCGATGTGGAGAAGGAACTGCTGAGCTCAATAGCAGTCGGCGGCGACGGCGTTTTCACGCTCTCCGACGAACGCGGCCGCAAGGTGTTGATCCCTGTGTCCAAGATCGCCTATGTCGATCTTGGTGAGGAGAACGCCCGGCACGTCGGTTTCGGCGCCGTTTGATTTGGGCCTGTACGCTCGCGCATCGCTTGGAATCCCCCGTCTTCCTCTTTCGTTCGCAGACGATCATGAAGCCCAGCTCGGCTCCTCAATGCCACCCGGACACTCGTTTGCCGTCTTGCGGGGCTGTTGCAATTTAACGTCGACGTATCCAACTGCTCGATCAGCCGCATCACCAACCACACCGGATCCGAAGCCGGCAGCCACTCACGCATATCCGGCGGCAACAAGAACTGCTGATCCCGATCCACCGGCCGGTAACCCC
>DATHIJ010000475.1:0-2763 GCA_035489975.1 Propionibacteriaceae bacterium
CTGCCGGCCGCCAATGAAGTCGGGCGTGCGCCGGCGCAGGAAATCGAGGTAGTACGCGGAGTGGGAATCTCGCGCGCGGGACACGTCTTCCGACGACTGGGACAGCTTTTCGAAGGCGTACTGGCGAAGTAGCTCGTGCACCCGGTAGCGGCTCTCAGGCAATGGCTTGAGCAGGGATTTGTCCACCAGGGTAGATAGCAGCGGCAGGGACGCGCCGGCGATTTCTTCGGCCGCCTCGCGCCCGAACGTGCCGCGGAACACTGATAGCCGCGCGAATACGTCGCGCTCTTGCTGGCCAAGGAGGCTCCAAGACTGCGCAAAGACAGCGCGCACGCTGCGGTGCCGCTCAGGCACGTTGCGAAGACTGCTCGCGAGGAAATCGAGGTTGCGCTCGATCTCGGCAACGATCTCTTGGCAGGAGAGAACGTTGATCCAGGAGGCTGCCAGCTCTACGGCCAGGGGCATCCCCCAAGTGAGCTGGCAGAGCCGGACAATGGCAGCCCAATCCGCTTCTGGCGAGTATCCACGCTTCACTCGCTGGGCACGCTCCACGAACAGCCGCACCGAGTCGTAGTTCTCGGGACCGGCGGCGGCATTGGTCTCGGGAAAGCGCATCCCTGGGACGGGGAAGATCCACTCCTCGCTCAATTTAAGCGCTTCACGAGTGGTCACAATCAGCTTCAGCTTCGTAGCTGCCGCAAGCATATCGCTGAGCACGGAAGCCGCCGTGATGAGGTGCTCGAAATTGTCCAGCACGATTAAGAGCTGGTTGTCATTCAGATGATTCAAGAGCTGGGCCTTCGGTTCCTCTTGTCCGCGGAGCGAGAGACCAATCGAATCGGCGATCGCCGGCACCAGGAATTCGACCGAGCCGACTGGCTCGAGGGGCACGAAATAGACTCCGTCGGGGAACTCGCTAGCCATTATGCGGGCAGCTTCCATGACTAGACGTGTCTTACCGCTACCTCCGGGGCCCACCAGAGTCGCCATTCGGCAGGCGGAGTCGTCGAGCAACTTACTGAGCTCGTTCATCTCTTCCACTCTGCCGATGAAGGTGGTGAGCTGTACCGGTAAGTTGTGTGCGGTCTGATCCATTGGCAAGCAAGTGCAGGCCGGGACGTTCGGACGCCGGGAAGCCAGGACTCCTGGAGTCATTCTATCTTGGCGAGCCCTCGATGACAGGCGGTCGAGGTTCGTCCCACTGATGATGGGTGGATGCAACGATACTCCGCCGATCGCGTCTTTCCACTAGCGACGATCACGCCGCATCAGGCAGTTATAGTAAACTGCCGCGCATGCCATGCACCCACTTGTTCGACTCTGCCGATACGTCTTCAGGTGGTCTCGCCTCTCAATGCGGGATCACGAAAGACGGTCGTGGCTGAGGCGGGTGGCGACAAGTGTGAAGCTGCGGTGGATATTGGCCTTTGCCGCTGTAACGGCCACCCTTGTGTTCGCGTGTACCGGACAGGAGGAAGGCGCACATCCGGGCACCTTGACATCAGCGGCGACCAGGACAGCCCGGGCCATGCCAAAACCGACATCGAAACCGACGCCGGCAACCACCCCCGTTCCCACAGCGGCCCCAGCTCCGGCGCCGCCAACCCCTGCTCCGACACCCGCGCCCGAGCCGGAACCTGCGGCGGAGCAGGGTACGACATCGGCGCCGCCAACGTTGCCGGGCACCGGACCAAACTATTACGTCGACGATGTCAACGGGAACGACGGCAACAGCGGGTTGAGCGAGGCAGCGGCCTGGCGCAGCCTCGAGAGGGCCAGCAGCTTCGCGCTGAGCCCCGGCGAGCGCTTGCTCTTCAAGCGGGGAGGAGTTTGGGCGGGGACGCTAAAGATCGAGGAAAGTGGCGCCGGCGGCGTCCCGGTCGTGGTTGCGTCCTATGGCAGCGGTCCTCTCCCGATCATCCAGGGCGCGAATGACTGCATCGGACTCTTCGGTTCGGGGGTCGTAATCACGCAGATCCAAGCGCATGACTGCTGGTCAGGCGTCAGGATCCCAGCGGGAGCGTCGCTCAACCGCCTCGAAGGTAACGTCTTCACGGGCAACGTAGCTGGGGTCCTTGTCAGCTCGGGCGCCTCCGACAACGTCATCGCGGGCAATACTATGCAGGGCAACAACAAGATGTCTGTAAATACGCCTGGCGGCTACGACGACTCAGGCGCTTTCGGCATCCTGTTGAACGGCGATCGCAACGAGGTCGCGCACAACTTTATCTCCGGCAGCGACACCTTCTCGTACGACTACGGGCGCGACGGGGCGGCCGTTGAGGTTTACGGCGGTCAGAGCAACAGCATTCACCACAACACGGCCGTCGACAACCACGCGTTCAGCGAGCTGGGTGATCCGCGGTCTCGGGACAATACTTTCGGATACAACCTCGTGCTTTCCTCACTGCCGGACTCGACCTTCCTGGTGACGAGAGGCGGCCAGGACGGGCATGGTCCGGTAGCAAACACCCGGCTCTTTAACAACACCGTGGTGATGACGGGTGCTGGTAGCCAGGGCTTCGTCTGCCACGGCGGCTGCAACGGTGGCGTACTGACGATGAGGAATAACATCGTTCAGGCCACGCTTAAGGCTGGCTACGCCGACGGCGCCTTCGATGAGGACTACAACATTTACACCGGCGGAATAACACAGTTTCCACTGGGCCCTCACAGCGCGGTCGGCAACCCGATGTTCAACAACCCCGGCACCGGGGACTTCCATCTCGCCGCGGGCAGTCCGGCCTTGGACAGCGGCGTGGA
>DATHIJ010000476.1:0-6347 GCA_035489975.1 Propionibacteriaceae bacterium
CCATCGATGGCAACTGCGACCTCATCGGAGGAGGGAAAGGTGGGCGCGATCCTGATGTTCCGGTCGCGTGGGTCTCGGCCGTAAGGGAAGGCCGCACCAGCCCCCGTCATCGCGATCCCGGCCTGCTTGGCCAGCGCGACGACGCGAGTCGCCGTACCATCGGTCACATCCAGGCTGACGAAGTACCCACCGTCAGGATCAGTCCAGGTTGCCGCCTCAAAGTCTCCGAGCCGCTTGCTCAAGATGGAGGTCACCTGGTCGAACTTCGGAGCCAGAATCTCACGATGTCGATGCATCAGCGCGGTCACGCCGTCGGCACCCTTCAGATAAAGCGCATGCCGCAGGTGGTTGATCTTGTCCGGCCCGATGGACCGCTTGCTCAGCTGCTTGAGGTACCACTCAACGTTCGAGGGTGAGCTGGCGAAGAACGAGACGCCCGCGCCGGCGAAGGTGATCTTGGACGTCGAGGCGAAGAGGAACACCCGATTCGGGTGGCCGGCCTCCGCCGCCATCGCGAGTACATCGAGCGCTGGAGTCTCCACATCGGTCAGGTGATGCACTGCGTACGCGTTGTCCCAGAACATTCGGAAGTCACCTGCGGCCGGCATCTCGACCAATGCACGGGTGACCTCGTCGCTGTAGATTGCGCCGCTCGGATTGGAGTACGTCGGTACGATCCACATGCCCTTGATCGACGGGTCGTTGGCGACCAGTTGCCCAACACGGTCGAGATCCGGCCCATGCTGGCCGAGCGGAACCGAGATCATCTCGATGCCGAACTGCTCGCACAGCGCGAAGTGGCGATCATAACCAGGGACCGGGCAGATGAACTTGATCGGTGCATTCGACCACGGCTCAACAGAGTCAACGGTGCCCTTCAGGAGCGCGTACACCAGCGTGTCGTGCATGATCGACAAGCTGGAATTGTCGCCGGCGACGAGCTGATCGACCGGGACGTTGAGCAGTGGCGCGAAGATCGTCCGGATCGCCGGCAGCCCTTGGGTGCCGCCATAGTTTCGACAGTCGGTGCCCGTTGAGTCCTGATAGACGTCATCTCCCGGCAGGGTGAGCAGCTCATTGGACAAGTCGAGCTGCTCAGCCGAGGGCTTGCCGCGTGTCAAGTCCAGCTTCAGGCTCTTAGCCAAGAGCGCGTTGTATGCCGAGGCTTGCTCCTCGTGGAGCGCCATCAGCTCGGTGTGACTGAGGTCGGACAGTGGCATGATCATTTCTGCTCCGGGATAGGACTTGTGGAGGTGCGTGAGTCTAATGTTGTGCCGGCAAAAGCGCTGGTCACGGTCAGCGTCGTGTCTCCTAACTTCCTTTGCGGTTGGCGTCGTTCAGGTGCGTGGATCGCAAGGCCGACGAGGGAGGGATACCGGGTCGTATGTCGACCGAGGAGAACGCCGCGAGGTGCGTGCCTGGGCGGCGCGAACCGTAAAGAGACTTAGGGGACACGACACTAACCGGTCCGGAGCGCAGCGGTCGCCCGCCGGGGAGCAGAGAAGACTCGGTGCTGGGTTGCATCGGCCGCTAGCGCACTGTGCGGTCCCAGCCGGACCACGTCGCCGGCGACTTCGATCTCACCAATGATGATCACCGGATCGACTTCACGGCCCAGATTCACTTCGGTCGGCTGGTCGTGGAAGTTCACAACCATGATCATGTCGCCGCGCTCGAGCAGCAGCCAGCCGGCCTCGTCGTTCGATACTGCCCGTCCCGCGTCGAAACGCGGGTCGGTGAAGTCCGGATAGGTACGACGGATGTCGATCAACCGCCTGGTCAGGTCCAGCAGCTCGGCGTGCCGAGGCTGCTCGAGTTCCGACCAGTCCAGCCTCGATACCTCGAAGGTCCGCGGGTCTTGGGGATCGGGCACTTCACTGGTGTCCCACTCCATCTGGGCGAACTCCTCGATCCGGCCCGTTCGCACCATCTCGGCGAGTTCGGGCTCAGGATGGGAAGTAAAGAAGCGCCACGGCGTCGCGGCACCCCACTCCTCGCCCATGAAGATCATCGGTGTGAAGGGGCTGAGCAGCGTCACCATTGTCGCGATGGCCTGCTGTGCCGGACTGATCTTGCTCGAGAGCCGCTCACCCCTGGCACGGTTGCCGATCTGATCGTGGTTGTCGGAGCAGACGACCAATCGCCAGGTCGGCGTACGCCAGGTGTCAATCGGATGTCCGTGGGTTCGGCCTCGGAAGCTGGACCGGGTGCCGGTATGGAAGAAGCCGCTTTCGAACACTTTGCCAAGAGCGGCAAGTGATTCGAAATCGGCGTAATAGCCGCTCGTATCGCCGGTCAGGCTCACGTAGAGAGCGTGATGAAAGTCATCGCTCCACTGTGCGGTCAAGCCGTAGCCGCCCCCTTCTCGGGCTGTGATTAGCCGAGGGTCGTTCAGGTCGGATTCGGCGATGAGCGGCATCGGTCGGCGAAGGAAAGTGCTGCGCGCGGAGACGTCGATATTCAACTCCTCGAGCAGATGCGTCGCTCGTGTGTCGTGCAGCGCGTGCACCGCGTCGAGGCGCAGCCCGTCCACGTGATACTCGGTGAGAAACATCAGGGCGTTGTCGATGATGTAGCCACGTACCTCGTCGGATTCCTCGCCATCCAGGTTGGGCTCATCCCCCCAGACGGTTGGACCGGCGTCGCTCCGCAGGTAGGGCGCAAATTGTGACAAGTAGTTCCCGCTCGGACCGAGATGGTTGTAGACAACGTCCTGGATGACCCCAAGGCCTGCCTGATGGCACGCATCGACGAACTGCATGTAGCCGACCGGGCCTCCGTACCCCTCGTGGACGGCGTACCAAAGCACGCCGTCGTAACCCCAATTGTGCAGACCGTTGAATGCGTTCACCGGCATCAGCTCGACGAAGTCAATCCCGAGTTCCACGAGGTGGTCGAGGCGGTCAATCGCTGCCTTCAGCGTGCCTTCGGGCGTGAAAGTGCCGATGTGCAGCTCGTAGATGATGCAGCCGCCAAGCTGGCGTCCGGTCCACTTCTGATCCGACCAGACGAACTCCTCGGCATCGAAGGTCCGCGACCACCCGTGCACCCCGTTCGGCTGGCGCCGGGACCGTGGATCTGGAAGCACGGTGTCGGAGTCGTCGAGGATGAAGCCGTAATCGAACTCGCCGATGCCATCCTCTGGCAGCTGCTCAGCTGGGAACCACCAGCCGTCGTCCTCTCGTGTCATCGCCACCTTGACGGGGCTGGTCTCACCGACCTTCTTGATCATCAAAGTGACGGACGATCGTCGTGGTGCCCACACCACGAACCGAGCCAGGCTCATAGCTCACACCCTACGAGGACCGGCTCAGGCACTAGCTCGATGCCGAACTTCGCCTGCACGCCCGCCCGGATTTCACGCGCCAGACTCAACAGCTCGGCCGCGCTGGCTGCGCCTCGATTGGTCAGTGCCAGAGTGTGCTTGGCCGAGAGCCGGGCCGCTCCGCGCCCGTATCCTCTGCCAAAGCCGGCCTGTTCGATAAGCCAGGCGGCACTGGTCTTGACCGTGCCATCGGGTTGGCTAAAACGTGGTGCGTCGGCGGGTAAAGCGAGAGCCCTTGCCTGACTGAGGATCGGGTTGGTGAAGAAGGACCCGGCGCTCCATGTGTCATGATCATCTTCCACCAGCACCATGCCTTTAGCGCCGCGCAGCGCCAGCACCGCCTGGCGCACCTCCACAGCCGGAGCACGCTGCCCCACCTCAATGCCCAAAACCCGCGCTAACTCCGGATAGCGGATCGGTTGCGACATCGAGCCCAAGGGGAGCTGGAAGGTCACCGACAGCACCACAAAGTGTCCCGGATCTGATTTGAAACGCGACGACCGATAGCTGAAGCCGCATTCGATCGGAAACAACGTCTTGAGCTGGCCGGTAGACCGGTCGAGCGTCCGCACCATCGAGATCAGCTCGCTCACCTCGGCCCCGTACGCGCCGACGTTTTGAATCGGGGTCGCACCCACCAAACCGGGAATGCCGGACATGGGTTCCAGGCCGCTCCAGCCGCGCTCGACGACGTGCCGCACTAGCGGATCCCACGGTTCGCCGGCCGCCACGGTGATCACTGCGCCGGAACAGGCCGCCGTATCCTCGGTAATGCCTTGGGTGGCGATCTTGACCACCGTGCCGTCAAAGCCGGCGTCGCCGACGAGCAGGTTCGAGCCACCACCGAGCACGAGAAGTGGTTCCCCGCTGCCATCCAAGTCTGTTACCGCGTCGACCAACTCTGCTTCTGTCTTGACGGTGATCATCCGGCGGGCCGGACCACCCACTCGCAGCGTCGTATGGTCGGCCAAGACGACACCGGCTGCCTGTTCGGTCAGGCTCACCTCAGCCCTCATGATCACGATGCGGAACCCGCACACCAAGATCAACTTCGACTCGCCCCGCGCCCAGCACGCGCTGCCCATCACTGATCGCTTCGATGCTGACCGTCACCAGTGACCCCTCGATCCCGGAGACATGGCCGGTGAACTCAACCTCGACGCCGTCCGCGTCATCGGGCACGACCACCGGCCTGGTGAAACGGACGAAGTAGGAGGTGACCCGTGCTGGATCCCCGACCCAGTTGCTGACCACTCGAAGGGCTGTTCCCATGGTGAGCATGCCTTGAGCGATGACACCGGGTAGCCCGGCTTGCCCGGCGAAGTGTTCGGAGTAATGAATTGGATTGAAGTCGGTCGAGGCGCCGGCGTAGCGCACCAGCCGTTCCCTGGTGAACTGGACGCTGAGCGACGGCAGCTGAGTGCCGACCTCGACTCCCTCTGCCACAGTGGCTTTCATCCCAGTGCCTGCCGGGCGTGGTAAAAGGTTGCTTCCGCGGAACAGATCTGCTCGCCGTCGCGGCTTGACATATCGACGATGGCTGAAACCAGCGCAGAACCTGTGCGCACTCGCACTTTGTCGATGCTGACCGTCGCAATCACCAGATCACCTGCGCGGAACGGGCGGAAGAACGTGAAGCGCTGGTCGCCGTGCACAATTCGCTCCCGCGAAAGCTCCAGCTCCGGATCGCCGAACAGCTGGTTCCACGCCGGTGCGGAGATGACCGCGGCAAAGGTCGGCGGAGCGATCGGCGACTCGCCGCGATATCGCGGGTTGTCGTCGCCGAGAGCCGCGGCGAACTCGGCGATCTTCGCCGCAGAGACCTGATACGGCTCGTTGGGTGGATAGCGGCGGCCGGCGTGTGCCTCCGTAATGGCCATGAAGCAACGCTAACTGACTGTGCGCGCTGAGCTTGTCGAAGCGCCCTTCGACGGGCTCAGGACGCAAGTTGCACGCGTGCGCTGTCGTAACGCTGCCGGACAAGGCCAGCCGCCCGCTCGCCTAGTGGTGTCGCGATCCGCCAGCCATGCTGGGCTGCGAGAGCGCGTACCGGGGAAAGCAGCAGGCCCTCCGCGAGGAACAGAGGAAGGATCGCGACCGGCTCAGCCAACTCGTCGAGCACGTCGGCCACCCTAGGGGCGCAGGTACCGAAACACGCGCGTACCGGATGACGACGGCCCCTCTCAAGCCGCGCCGCAAGATCAAAAACGGCTTCGTTGGCCTCCGGCTTCGACGACCCGACAGCGAAGAGCAGCACTGAACTGTGGTCGTCAATCTCGGCTTCCGCCATGCTCTGCTGGAGCAGCTGAGCGACGTCGTCCCCGGTACCCAAGATGTCGGCAACGACTAGCCGCAGTGGCAGCGACTCGGCGACATCACCTACCGTCTCGGGAACATCGATGGTGGCGTGATACGCCTCCGTGAAGAGCAGGGGCACGACGACTGCCGTTGCGTGGCCGGCGTCGGCCAACTGCCGCGCGGCCGCACTCAGGTCGGGCTGTGCCAGGTCAAGGTACGCCGGCACCGCGGGGATCCGTGCCTGCTCGGCGACGGCAGCCATCAGCCGCTCGATCCCGTGGCCGCTCTTGGGGTGTCGGCTACCGTGGGCGAGCCCGATCAGCGGAGGGTGTGGGTGGCTCAGCTTGGTCAGCGGGTCTCGCGGTGGGGGGTGTGGGTCCGGCACCATGGGCAGAACTTCTTCAGCTCAAGGCGATCCGGATCATTACGCCGGTTCTTCTTGGTGATGTAGTTCCGTCTCTTGCACTGCGTGCACGCCAGTGTGATCTTTGGCCGTACGTCGACGGTCTTGGCCATGGTCGTCCTCAAATCGTGTCGGTGCTCGTGGTGCCGGTAGCGGGAGCGGGACTCGAACCCGCGACACAGCGATTATGAGCCGCTTGCTCTACCGCCTGAGCTATCCCGCTTTGGTCTCCCCTACCAGTCTCCCGGTCGGGCAACGGCCTGAACGGACCGCATATTCCGCCGATGCGCGGTGGCACCGGAGACGGAGTCCGAGCCCCCA
>DATHIJ010000477.1:0-3493 GCA_035489975.1 Propionibacteriaceae bacterium
TAGCGGATCGGTCAACCGAGCTCCGGAAACCGGCTGCCCGCGCAGATAGGCAAGCAGCTCGACCACTTGCTCCCCGTACGCGGTGATCCGCCGCCGCTCGGCCTCGAGCACTGGCATGACCGCCGCGGCAATCTCACCGTACGGGCGGCGCCAGCCATGCAGCTCAGTGCTGTGCAGGGCGAACCGAAGATAATGCGAGGCCTGCTCCGGCTTGCCGTTACGCAGGGACAGACTCGCAGCACCCAGCAGCACTCGCACTCGTAGCGCTTCGGACCGGCCGCGCAGCATTGCGGACTCAAGTGGCAGATTGTTGATCAGCCGTTCCAGATCGAAGCTGAGCTGGTTCATCGGAGAGTCCAATGCCGCACGCTGCAGCACCCATGCCCGCAGGTATGACTGGTTCTGCGTGCCATCGTCCAAGCTGTTCGCCGGCGATGGAACGAGCGTGAGGTCGAGCGCCTTTGCCACTTCGCCTGACGCAAGGTGGGCCTCGATCCGGGCGATTGACCACAAGCATCCAGTGGTCCACCATCGCTGGACTTGGGGATTCGTCATCGCCAGCTCATCCAGCATCAAGGCGCAACCCAACGAGTCGTTGTCTCGGATCAGGCGCATGCGCGCATCCGTAATGGCCTCCAGCGCCTGGCCGACCGGATGGGGAAACGCAGATCGTGCAGGGCTGGCTTCCAGATGATCAGGCGTCGCCGTAATCTGGCTATCTGTCTCCATCTCCAGCCAGCGCTGCGCCGTCCGAATTGTTGCGCCTTGCTGGAGAGTGCCTGGATTGCTCGCACTATCAAGAAATGCATCAGCCCGATCCAGCTGCTGCTGGGCGCCCTGGAGGTCGCCGGCAACGATAGCTTCCCACGCCCGAATCTCACGTGCGCCAAGTTGCAAGGCCGCATACGTCACAGCACTGGACGCGTTGGATTCATTCAGCATGGTCACTGCTGTGCTTGACGGTCCTTCGAGGAGAAGGCATGCGGCGTGCAATTCATGCCATTTGGACTTCAATGCGTGCGACCCAGCTGTGGATCCCGATGTCGGGTCGTAATGCGGTTCAATCTCAAGGATCCGGACCGCAAGTTCTGGCTGACCCCGCTCGGCGAACCACCAGCCTCGCAAGAACCGAAGCACGTCGGCCTGTTGTCGCGTCTGAGGACGCGGCCGACTGTCCAAGATCGCCGACAACACCGTCATTGCTTCCATCCGCGCGCCGGTGCCCATGCTGATCAAGATTGATGACAGCAGCATGCTGAGATCCCCCTCGCGACGGGAGAGCGGGAGTCGGCCAAACTCTGTCCGCACCCAAGCCCAGTCCCCGGTCGCCAGCGCCACACATGATCCGGCCAGCACAGCTTCGCCCAGGACCTCCCAGGACTGACCTTGTAAGGCCAGAGGAGCTGCGCGGATGTGTTCGCCTTGTTTGGAGAACCAGGCGGCCGCGCGGGCAGACAGTCGCTGGACCTCGTCAGGCGAGGACCGCATCAGCTCAGCAAGCAGCAGGGCGCGAAACATGGGGTGGTAGCGATAGGGCCAACGCCCGCCGGTGAGCCGATGCAGAAAACCCGGCTGGGAATGCACCTGCTCGAGCAGCAACGCTGAATCGGAGCGGCCGGTGAGTTCCTGAGCCAACTCGACGTCGAGGAACTCACTCACCGAGGTTTGGAGCAGAAACCGCCGAACGTCGTCGGCTGTGTAGGCCAACGCCTGACCCATCAGGTAACTGCCTAATGCGGTATCACTGTGCAACAGGCTGCTGAGAGCATCGTCGGAACGGGCTTCGTGTGACAGGGGCGTCGTGGACAGTCTGAGCCCAGCTGGCCACCCCTCGGTGTGCAGCCATAGTGCATGTGCTTGCTCTGAACTGACGACAATGTCATTGGCGGCGAGGAACAGCTGGGTTTCGTCCACGTCGAAGGCAAGATCATCAGCTCTGATTTCCCACACCTTGCCAGCCATCCTGGCCGCATGGAGTGCGAGGATCGGATCACGCCGCGTCGCGATAACGATGTGCCGCTTTTCATCGGCGAGATACAGCGCATCCTTCAACAGCCAGGTGCTGCGGCTGCCCTCCAGGAGATGCACGTCGTCGATGATCAACGTAACGGCCTTCAGACTGAGGGCATCGGTGATCTGATGCCACAGCCGCCAGCTATCGTTCTCCGCCGGGTCCAGCCAGACGATCGGGCCGCCGGTGTGTGGAGCCCATTGCTGCAGCAGCGTTGTCTTGCCATAACCTGCGGGAGCTGAAACGAGCGTGATGGGTTCCGAAGCGCTTCTGCCGAACTGCAGAAGCCTTCGGCGAGGTATAACGCCGTCTTGAGAGATTTCCGTCTTTCCGCTGGATGGGCTATTCGCTTGAGTGCAGTAGGTAGACCGTTCTTGGCCCGATTTTACCGACTGCATCGCCGCGATTGGTCGGATGGGTCAATCCCCCGATGACGCACCACTGCTTATGCTAAGAGCCCCACCACATCCGCGTCCAGCTTCATCTTTGCCGGACTTCTACCAGCTCGACGCCAAAATCTTGCATGTCCTGCAAGGCGCCGTGTAGCTCGGCCTGGTCTCGAAAGACGCCGATCAGGATCGTGCCGTTCTCTGTCTGTTCTATGTGCAGGCTCAGAGCCTCCAGTGCGGCAACGAGTGCGTCAGTCAACTCTCCGCGTACGCGGATCTCATAGGTGAGGCGCTCGGCGCCTCTGGTCATGAGGGTGTGGTGGCCGCTTGGCCGCTGCTGGCCAGGGCCCAGATAGCGATGGACATGTCGCCTCCACACGTTGACTCGGGCTCCAATGATCGGATACCGGCACACTGCTCCTGATCGGCTGCGTCAGCATCACTCTTTAGGGGTGATCTTTGAATGCGGCCCGGCTGGTGAGCGCCCCAGTCCTCAGGACACCTCAACCACGCACATTGGCTTCTGCGGCCTCATGGGTCTCTGAGCTGGTGACCGAGGCAATCGGGGAGCCCTCTTCGAGGTCGGCACCAACAGCGCTTTCGGGCTCTGATAGTTCCGGAGCAGCCGGGCTCGGAGGCCTACCAAGGAACTCGATGATCACCAGTGCGACCAAAACCCCGAGGGTTATGCCGAGGATCACCTTCCCGGTCGGCTGATCCCAGAAGACCAACACCAGCGCTGCTATCGCAATCACAGCGATCCACAACACCTTCTTGTACGTGTAGACCCAGGCGCCAACGGGGCCGGTGCGGAAGCCAGCTTGTTCGGCACCGCCTCGCAGCCAGCCAATGCCCTTGCGCAGTCCTGCCCGAGCGCGGACCGCGGTGGTGGAGCGGCCGGTGAAGAACCCGGCCAGGGCGAGGACGAGTCCAAAGACCAGCACCGTACGCAGGCCCAGCCGCAGGAACCGTACGAGGGTGTCGTAGAAAGCGGCTGCCGCATCCCGAGTCAGCACGCCGAGTGGAAGCTCATTGAGGTAGATCGTGCGGAAGAGGGCGAGCCCGAGCCCCAGCACCAGCATCCCACCGGCGA
>DATHIJ010000478.1:0-5648 GCA_035489975.1 Propionibacteriaceae bacterium
GCCCAACAACACATGGTAGCGCGCGAATATTGGAGCAAGGGGGACGACCCCCTTGAACCCCCGCCGCGCGCCCAACAACACATGGGAGCGCGCGAATATTGGAGCAAGGGGGACGACCCCCTTGAACCCCCGCCGCGCGCCCAACAACACATGGGAGCGCGCGTTATGAAAGCGCCCTTGAGCTGGCTGCGCGAATACGCCGCACTGCCTGATGATCTTGATGGGCGCACCCTCGCCGACGCACTGATCAGAGTGGGCCTGGAAGTCGAGACCGTCGAGCAGGCTGGTGCCGAAATCAGCGGGCCGCTGGTGATCGGCAAGGTGTTGGCGTACGAGGTCGAGGTTCATTCCAACGGCAAGTCGATCCGCTGGTGCCAGGTCGATGTTGGCCCGCACAATGACCGGTCTGGTTCCCGCAGCGTGGTGTGCGGCGCGCACAACTTCGAGGTTGGCGACTTCGTCGTCGTTGCACTACCCGGTACGGTCCTGCCCGGTGGCTTCGGCATCTCAGCGCGCAAGACCTACGGCCACGTCTCCGACGGCATGATCTGCTCAGCAAGAGAGCTAGGCCTCGGTGATGATCATTCCGGGATCCTGGTTCTCGACGAAGCAGACCTGGCACCAGGCGCCGACGCAGCGCCTCTGCTGCAGCTACGCGACGAGGTGCTCGACATTGCAGTCACCCCGGATCGCGGCTACTGCCTTTCGATCCGCGGCATTGCGCGCGAGGCGGCGCAAGCTTTCGGCGTGGCCTTCACTGATCCGGTAGACCGTGTGGTGCCTGCCGAAACCGTGAACGGTCATCCGGTCGAGCTGCTGTCGGAGGCCTGCCCGCTCTTTGTGGCGCTTACCGTCACTGGGATCGATCCCGGCCGGCCAACCCCACGCTGGCTCGCTCGTCGCGTTCAGCTGGCAGGCCTGCGCTCGATCTCGTTGGCAGTTGACATCACGAATTACGTGATGTTGGAGACCGGTCAGCCCATCCATGCCTACGACGCCGACCTGCTCGACGGGCCCATTGTTGTGCGCAAGGCGGCTGAGGGCGAGAAGCTGACGACCCTCGACGACGTCGTGCGTCCGTTGCATCCCGACGATCTTTTGATCACCGACGCCTCCGGACCCATCGGTCTCGCAGGTGTGATGGGCGGCGCCACTACCGAGCTCTCTTTCAGCACCCGCAATGTCGTCATCGAGGCAGCCCACTTCGACGCGATGACGATCGCTCGCACCTCGCGACGTCACAAATTGTCATCTGAGGCATCTCGACGGTTCGAGCGGGGGGTTGACCCGGAGGCCAGCTACGCGGGTGCACATCGAGTCGCCGAACTCCTCGCGGCGCATGCGGGTGGCACGTTGCTGGTAGATGAGACGGTTCGCGGCGCCGTGGCTGCAAGACCGAGCACCACCATCGCCGACGTACTGCCGACGCAGATTCTCGGCACACACGTTGATCACGTGTCAGTGGTGCGCCTGCTGCAGGCGATCGGCGCCACCGTCGCCGACGGTGGCGACACTTTGACCGTCACTCCCCCGAGCTGGCGGCCGGATCTGAATGATCCATACGACTACGTCGAAGAGGTCGGCCGGCAGATCGGTTTCGACACCATCGAGCCGGTTGTCCCCACCGCACCGGTGGGTCGTGGGCTCAGCAGAGACCAGCGGGCTCGGCGTGCCATCAACCTCGCACTGGCCGCTCGTGGATTCGTCGAGATACTGACCTTCCCATTTGCGTCGACCACAGACCTGGATCTGATGCGGGTCCCGGCTGACGACCGGCGTCGCCGGCTTAACAAGATCGTCAACCCGCTCTCCGAAGCCACTCCCTACTTGCGCACCTCGCTGCTGCCTGGGCTGTTCGCGGCAGTGACCCGGAACCGCAGTCGTGGCAACGACGACCTGGCCCTGTTCGAGGCGGGCTCGGTGTTCTTCGCTAGCGATCCGCCGCTAGCCGCGCCACGACCACCTGTGACACAACGGCCGTCCACTGAAGAGCTGGACGCGCTCGATCGTGCGCTCGGGCAGCAACCCCGACACGTGGGAGCGGTGCTAACCGGTCAGTGGGTGCCGGAAGGCTGGGAACGGCGAGGGATCCCAGCAGATTGGCAGCAGGCCATCGCGTTCGTCGAGGTCGCGGCTGCTGCGATCGGATTGCGATTGGACCGCCGCGCGGCAGAACACCCACCGTGGCATCCGGGGCGGTGCGCCGAGTTCACGCTGCCAAGCGGAGCGACGATTGGCTTTGCCGGCGAGCTGCACCCGGAGGTGTGCGCCGCGTTCGGCCTACCGAGCCGTACGGCCGCTGCGGAAATCGATCTTGATGCCCTGATCGCCGCGGCGCCGGCCAGCGGCGATATCCCGATGATCTCCGGCTTCCCGGTGGCCAAGGAGGATGTGGCCTTGATCGTCGACAACGAAGTACCTGCCGCCGCCGTAGAGCGCGCGCTCCGGGTCGGAGCCGGGCCGTTGCTCGAGTCTGTGTGGCTGTTCGACGTCTACACCGGCCCGCAGATCGGTGAGGGGAAGAAGTCGCTGGCGTACGCGCTGAGGTTCCGGGCGCCGGACCGCACGCTCACCGACGCCGAAGCGGCCGCCGCCCGAGACGCTGCGGTTGCCAGGGCCGCCAAGCTTACGGGGGCAGTCCAGCGCACGGTCTAGCCACAGGCCATCCGTTCGCAGTCTGGGCAAAGTCGACCACCGACTGACCAAGAATGCATGAAGTTGTGGATCATGGCATACTCATGCGGATGACTGTGAAGGTTGCAGTAGCAGGTGCTACTGGGTATGCAGGCGGAGAGTTGCTCCGGCTGCTGCTCGAGCATCCCCAGGTCGAGATTGGGTCTGTGACAGCAAGCGCCAATGCCGGAACACGTCTAGGCCAGCATCATCCACAACTGATTCCGCTGGGTGATCGGCTGGTGGCTGAGACCTCGTCGGAGGTGCTCGCTGATCATGATGTGGTTTTCCTCGCTCTGCCACATGGAGCTTCTAGTGAAGCCGCGGCGCAACTCCATGCGGACACTCTGGTCATCGACTGTGGGGCTGACTTTCGACTGTCAGAGCCTGAGGCGTGGCAGAGGTTCTACCAGTCTGCTCACGCCGGCACGTGGCCTTATGGGTTGCCGGAGCTGCCCGGCCAGCGCGACAAGCTGGCAGGCGCTCGAGCAATCGCCGTTCCCGGGTGTTATCCGACAACCGCAACTCTGGCGCTGCTACCCGCCATCACGCACGGCCTGACGACCGCGCAGGATGTCGTGATCGTCGCTGCCAGTGGTCCGTCAGGTGCTGGCCGCTCGCTCAAGCCGCATCTGCTGGGCGCCGAGCTGATGGGGTCGGCAAGCGCCTACGCGGTGGGCGGCGTACATCGCCATACGCCTGAGCTGCTACAGAACTTCACCGCCTGCGGTGCCGCCGAGCCATCGGTGTCATTTACACCCATATTGGTGCCGATGTCTCGTGGGATTTTGGCAACGTGCACGGCTCCGCTAACCGAGCCTGGCATCTCTTACGATCAGACCTACGCCGCGTACGCCGACGCGTACGCTGATGAGCCGTTCGTCCACGTACTACCTGAGGGCCAGTGGCCACAGACCAAGTCAGTCCTGGGATCGAACTCCGTTCAGGTCCAGGTCGCCGTTGATCACGACGCTGGCCGGTTGGTCGCCGTTGCGGTCTTGGACAACCTGACCAAGGGCACCGCCGGCGCCGCGGTGCAATGTATGAATCTGGCGCTCGGCTTACCGGAGACCACCGGTCTCTCGACAGTGGGCTTGGCGCCATGAGTGTCACCACAGCCGCCGGCTTCCTCGCCTCGGGGTTGGCGGCGGGTTTGAAGAGCAGCGGTGGAAGTGATCTGGCACTGGTGCTCAACACCGGGCCGGACTACGCCGCCGCGGGTGTCTTCACCAGCAATCGGGTCAAAGCCGCGCCCGTGCTGTGGTCACAACAAGTGCTGAGCGACGGCGGATTGCGAGCGGTGATCTTGAACTCGGGGGGAGCCAATGCCTGCACCGGACTGGATGGCTTTGCCGACACGCACCGCACAGCCGAACTGGTAGCCGACGCGATCGGAGTGAGTGCCGTTGATGTCGCCGTGTGCTCGACGGGGCTGATCGGCGTACGCCAGCCGATGGAGAAGATCAAGGCCGGAATCAACAACCTGATTCCATTGCTCAGCGACGACGGTGGGCGACCGGCTGCCGAGGCGATCATGACAACAGACTCGGTGTCAAAACAGGCAAGCTTCGCCGACGAGGGCTGGGCGATCGGCGGCATGGCAAAAGGTGCCGGCATGCTGGCACCAGGGCTGGCTACGATGCTCGTCGTGATCACGACTGACGCCGTCGTCGATCAAGACCTGCTTCATGATCAGCTGGCGAGCGCTTGCAGCCGCAGCTTTGATCGGATCGACAGCGACGGTTGTATGTCAACCAACGACACGGTGATCTTGATGAGCAGCGGCGCTTCCGGAGTGCGGCCCGCTGCAGCGGATTTTCAAAGCGCACTCAACGAGACCTGTCATGATCTTGCCCAGCAGCTACTGGCCGACGCCGAGGGGGCCGCGCACACCATCGCGATCGAGGTGCGCCACGCAGCCTCGGAGGAGGATGCCGTCCAGGTCGGCCGCGCGATCGCGCGCAGCAACCTCTTCAAGTGCGCGGTCTTCGGCCAGGATCCCAACTGGGGACGCGTGCTCGCGGCGATTGGGACCACCTCCGCGGCCTTTGAGCCAGACCGCATCGACGTTGCTTTCAACGGCGTGCAGGTCTGCCGAGACGGCTCTATCGGCGACCCGCGTGAACTGGTCGACCTGAGCGGACATGACGTCCACGTCGAAATCGATCTGGACAACGGGCGACACTCTGCCACCGTCTGGACCAACGATCTCACCTACGACTACGTCAAGGAGAACGCGGAGTACTCGACATGAACTCCCAACCGCAGTCGCAGCAATCTGAAGCCCGGCCCTTGTCGCTAGTAGAGAAGGCGTCGATCCTCACCGAAACTCTGCCTTGGCTGGAGACCTATGCAGGCAAGATCGTCTTGATCAAGTATGGCGGGAACGCCATGATCGACGATGATCTCAAGCGGGCCTTCGCACAGGACATCGTGTTCATGAAGCGGTGCGGTATCCATCCTGTCGTGGTCCATGGTGGTGGACCTCAGATCTCGACGATGCTCTCCAGGCTCGGAATCACCTCGGAATTCCGCGGTGGGCTCAGGGTCACCAGCCCGGAAGCCATGGAGGTGGTACGCATGGTGCTGGTCGGTCAGGTCGGCAGGGACCTGGTCGGATTGATCAATACCCACAGCACCGTAGCGGTAGGGCTCTCTGGCGAGGATGGTGGATTGTTCATCGCCGAGCGCCGGGGCGCGGAAGTGGAGGGTGCGGAAGTCGATCTTGGCCTAGTGGGCGACGTGGTTTCAGTGCGCACTGAGGCCGTCGCAGGTCTGATCAACTCAGGGAGCGTGCCCGTGGTCGCCAGCATCGCGCCCGACCTCAACGGTGTAGTCCACAACGTCAATGCTGATACAGCGGCCGCTGCGCTGGCTGTAGCCCTCAGAGCAGAGCGCTTGGTCGTACTGACCGACGTGGAAGGTCTCTACCGCGACTGGCCCAACAGCAGCGAGGTGATCACCGAGCTGTCAGC
>DATHIJ010000479.1:0-4929 GCA_035489975.1 Propionibacteriaceae bacterium
GGCCTGGGCTCGCTATCACCGCTCGGCTATGGCGGGGTATTCGCGGTCTGCGCCGCTCTCACGGTATTGGCGCTCGCTGCCATCGGTGTGGCCGCTCGGATAACCAAGCGTGGCACTGATCTGCCAGATAGGGAGATTGCCTCTAGGGGCGAGCCTCAGGGCCACCCGTGAGCCTCTCCTGGGACTAAACCGGCGCGGACTGCCGAACACAGATCTGGCGCAGCCGCTGCGTTGCGACTGCGCCAGACTGACCAACGAGTGTTTCGGTACTGCTACTTGACGCCACCTGCTGTAAGGCCGGCGACGATGCGGCGCTGGAAAATGAGCACCGCGAGCAGCAGCGGAACGGTCACAACCACGCCAGCCGCCATGATGGTGCCGTACGGCGTATCGAAGCCGGTGGTACCAGTGAACTTGCTGATCGCCACGGTGGCCGTCTGCCTACTCGCATCCTGCAGGAAGGTCAGCGCTAGCAGGAATTCGTTCCATGCGCCAATGAACACGATGATCGCCGTCGTGAAGACGCCCGGAGCTGCCAGCGGCAGGATGACCTTGCGGAAGGCCACCCCTGGCGTACAGCCATCGACCATTGCCGCCTGCTCCAACTCGACCGGGAGCTGCTTGAAGAAGGCCGTCAGAGTCCACACCGCCAGCGGGAGGCCGAAGCTCAACCCAGGAATGATGACGGACTGGTAGGTATTGATCCAGTACGGGAACCAGGTGAATGGCTCCGTCGAGGAGAACAGCTTCAGCAGTGGCGGCAGCAACACAACCAGCGGGAACATCGAGCAGGCCATGATGATCCAGAGCACCGCACCCTTGCCCCGGAACCTCAACCGAGCGAGCGCGTACGCTCCGATGATGCCGAACAGCAAAGTCAGGATCGTTGTTGTGCCTGCCACGATAAGCGAGTTGACCAGAGAACGGCCGAAGTTGTTCTGTGCGGAGAAGACGCCCTGGTAGTTCGCTAGCGACATTGGGCTCGGGATGAATTCGGTGCTCCGCCCTTCGGTGGGAATTCGCAGCGAGGAGACGACCATCCAGTAGAAGGGAATGATGCAATAGAGGACGATAGCGGCCATCCCCACATAGGAGAGGACTACTCCGACCCTTTGCTTGAGGGGGCGCTTTGGGTGCGCGAGCGCCTCCACCTCCTCCTTGCTGAGGTGTTCTTCATGTACGTCAGCGGTCGTTGTGGACATCAGTGCGCACCTCCCGCCATCTCCAGAGCTGTCGCCGGCGGGCCCGCCGGTTCCTCATCGCCCTTCTTTTTCTTTTTCTTCTTCGGCATTCCGCTATCACCGATCACATCGGCCCCAAGGATCCTGACGAAGACGAAGGCGACAAGAAGCACGTACAGGAACAAGACAATGGCGTACGCCGCAGCGGACCCATATCGTTCCTGGGTTGCTTCCTGGTAGGAGAAGATCGACAGAGTCTCGACCCGGTATTTGCCGGGGCCGATCATGCCGTATGGCAGATCGAACATGCGCAGCGTGTCCAGCGTACGGAAGAGAACCGCAACAACCAGCGTCGGTTTCACCATTGGCAGCGTGATTCGAACGAACTGCTGCCACGTGGTGGCCCCATCAACCTTGGCAGCCTCATAAACCTCGCCCGGAATGGTCTGCAGCCCGGCCACGGTCAGCAGGCCGATGAACGCGGCGGTCTTCCAGGTGTCTGCGATGATGATCGCCCAGAACGAGGCACCTGAATCGGCCAACCAGAGAATCTCCCGGCCGAGAATCCGGTTCGCCACGCCGGATGAGTCGAAGATGAGCTTCCACATCAGGGCCGAAACGATCGTCGGGATCGCCCACGGGACCAGGATGCCGGCCCGGACAAGACCGCGCCCGCGGAAGGCCTTCGCCATGATCAGGGCCATCGCCACGCCAATAATGGTCTCCAAGATGACGCAGACGATGGTGATGAAGGTGGTGTTGAGGAAGGCATTCCAGAACCGATCCATGGTGCCGAAGTTGCCCGCCACCGGGTTTTGGCCGGCAAAGATGTTGGTGAAGTTCTGCAGGCCGACAAAACTCTCACCCTCGGCGATCAGGCCGGTATTGGGATCCACGCCGGTGTTGGCCTGGAAGAAGGCCTCACGGATCGACAGGACGACCGGAATGCCGGCCACCACGGCGATGATGATCAGGGTAGGCGCCAGCAGGATCCAGGCCAGCCGGCCTTGACCATCGCTCAGCGCGTTCTTTTTGTGCTTGTGGCCATCACCCTCAGTGGCCGGCAAACTCCGCGGTTCCGCGGTGGCTGTCGCCATGCGGCTACCTCCTTTTGAGAAATGCGCTGAGCTCCCGGCGCAGCACCTGGCTGCGCCGGGAACCTTGCGGACCAACTACTTAATCAGAGTCTGCAGCTTGGTCTGCAGTGCTTGCAAGGCCGCATCGGGTGGAGTTTGACCTTGAAGCGCGCCATAGGCGGCATCCTGGATTGCCAGGGTGACGTCACCGTACTCCACGGCCTTCGGACGCGGAGCGGCGCCCTGAACGGACTTCAGCTGGATATCCATGAAGGGCAACTTCTTCAACACGTCGGGATCGGTGTAGAGCTTCTCGAGTGTCGGCGAGTTCGATGTCGCCAAGGTGTTGGACTTCTGCACCTCTTCAGAGGACATGAACTTCAAGAAGTCGATAGCCGTTCCCTTGTTCTCCGCAGACTTCGCGACTGCGTAGTTGTGCCCACCCAGGCTGGAAACGCCTGCTCCGGTGATGCCAGGCAGTGGCGCCACGTCGAACTTGCCCGCAATCTCCGATGAGCCATCGGTCTTGTTCGCAAGGAGGTAGACATAGCCCCAGTTGCGATGGAAGATCAGCTCACCCTTCTGGAACGCCTGCCGGCCCTGCTCTTCTTGCCAGGTGATGGCGCCCTTCGGAATGTGACCGTCTTTGAACCAGTCCGTCAGCGTCTGCAGTCCCTGAGTGGCCTCAGGTGTAGCGACATTGGGCTTGCCGTCAGGACCAAGGATGGTGCCACCGGCACCGTGGACCGCCTCGTCGAAGTTCACCGTCAAGCCCTCGTACTTGTTGTACTGGCCGGCGAAGCAGCCGAGCTTGGAGTCGTTCTCGCCTGCAGTGATCTTGTCGCAGGCTGTCTTCATCTCGTCGAAGGTGGTAGGCGGCTCGAGTTGGTACTTGTCGAGCAGATCTTTGCGGTAATAGAGCAGACCACCGTCGGTGGTGCTCGGCATTGCGTAGAGCTTGTCGAAATAGGTTGCGGCGTCCACCGCAGGCTTCAGGTGACCCTCAGTGGTCATGTCCGGCGGCAAAGCCTCGACATAACCCTTGGCCGCAAACTCGGCGGTCCACACCACGTCAACGCTCAGGACCGCCATCTTGGGATTCTTGATTTGGGCATTCTGGATCATCTGCTGCCGCTGCTGGTCTGCAGAGTCGGGCAGCTCGTGGAAGGTGACCTTGCCGTTGGGGTGTGACTCGTTGAACTGCGCGATCAACTTCGGGAAGTTACCCGAGGTGTCCTTGCCTTGCCAGACCTCAATGTCACCTTGCTTGGTGAAATCGGCTGCGGCGGCCGATGTTCCACCGCCTTCTGGTGCGCCCTCACCGCCGCCACCGCCACCACACGCGGCGGCGACGAACAGGGCACTCAATGACGCGGCCGCGATGAGCACGCGGCGCGCGGGACGAACGAAAGTCATACATGCCGCACTTCGTTGTAGAGGACACCCATTCGGTGGTGCCACCTCGAAACACTAGAGGCAATCTGACACAAAAGCGCTACTTCTCTCACGTTACATTTAGATTCGTTATAGAGGCGGTTAGCACACAGGACTGCTGTTTGACAAGGGCAACCTACAGATAGAGGCCGGTTTTTCCGTCCTGGAGTCTCTCGGCGGCGACAGCATGGAGATCCCGCTCCCTGAGCAACACGTAGTCCTTGCCTCTGACCTCGACCTCGGCTCGGTCTTCAGGGTCGAACAACACCCGATCTTCTGGCTTGACCGTTCTGACATGGGTTCCCACTGCAACGACCTCGCCCCAAGCGAGCCGGCGCCCGATTGCGACTGTGGCCGGGATCAGGATCCCGCCGGTACTGCGTCGCTCCCCTGGCTCGGAGTCGGTCGAGACCAGCACCCGATCGTGCAGCATCCGGATCGGCAACCCACCCTCGTCCAGACCGCCGGCGTTCTCACGGCCGCTTAGGTCGGCCACCACTCAGTCGCTCCTCCCACGCTGCGCGATCGCGCGGATGATCAACAAGAAGCCAGCAATCCCTGCGACGGCCGCAGCGACGACCGCGACTCGACCGATGCGTAGATCGCCACGGGCAGTGAAAACTTTGGATTTGGCGTTCTCTATTTCGGCATTTGCGAAACGCTTCACATTCGCGATCTGGCGCTGTTTGATCCGGTTGGGATGGACCTGGTCGATCAGCGCCTCGACCGAGGCAGTCAGCCGATCCCGAGTAGCTCCCAGATCCGCCTCGATCTGGGACGGCGTACGGGTGGGCTGAGAAGGTGGCTGAGAAGCGTTGCTGGACACGTACCCTCCCTAGCACAATTTCTGCGCACCCGACGGCCGGGCGTCCCAGATCCACAGCGTATTGCAGGCCAGCCATTGCCGGCGCGGCGGCAGCGACCCAAGGCTGCTCCGGTGGACCGCTAGGGTTCGTGCATGACCATTCGGCTCAGCGACGGTGACGCCGCGCCGCCCTTTAGCCTGCCCGACGCCGATGGCAAGAATGTGTCCCTGGCCGACTTCCCGGGGCAGCGTGTCATCGTCTATTTTTATCCCGCTGCCCTGACCCCGGGCTGCACGACACAGGCAATCGACTTCACCGCCGCGATGGACGACCTGGGCGCCGCCGGGCTACGCGTGATCGGAATCTCGCCGGACGTTCAGGAAAGACTCATCCAATTCCGCGAGCAGGAGTCGGTTGGTTTCCCCCTGCTAT
>DATHIJ010000480.1:0-5948 GCA_035489975.1 Propionibacteriaceae bacterium
GGTGCAGCACGAGGTCATGGTCGCCCAGTTCGACAAGGCCGCCAAGGAATCGCCACCCGCCGGCGGCGGGGAGCCGGGCCAGCCCAGCGCCCTGGTCGGCGCCAGTGAGAGCCTGTGGACCGCCAGGGTCAGCCCCAAGACCAGTGCCCGACCGGGCAGCACTATCGACCTGGCCGTGGACACTTCGGCCCTGTATTGGTTCGACCCCGACAGCGGCCAGGCCATCGCTCGGCAGGCCGCCGGTGACCGGCCTGGCAACCTCCAGGACGCCACGCCAGCGGCCGTCGCCTGAATGCACCGATTCATCCTGTCGTGCTGGCTATGGGCGACGTGCGTTCCTTCCAGCCTGGGCGTGTTGGCCCTAACGAGATTCGCTGTGGGGCGTTCTGGGCTTCCGGATCGGGCTACCGCCAGGTCTGCGATTGTGTGCGGCCGGCCGCCGCGTATGCGCCCACGGCACAGCCGACCAGCAGTACTGCCGCCGCCCAGAGCGGCGCTGCGAGGCCGACCCAACGCAACAAGACACCTCCGGCTATCGCGCCCGCGAGCATCGCCAGGACCGAGATCGATCGCCGGACGCGCACCGATGATGGTGTGGTGTCGGCGACCAGGCCGGTAACAGTCAAGGTGAGCACCGTAGTGGTCAGGTCGGGCACGGCCAGGCGGCGTACCACAGCGTTCTGGCCGCCCATAGCCAAAGCGAGCAACCCAATCAGCGTCAGTCGCACCGCCGAGCCTTGCACGCCGCCGACGCTGACGATAACCGACGCGACGAGAACCACGCCCGCCTGAACCGAAGTGGCCGCAGCCAGAAGAAGCCCGCGGTGTATCGCTCGGCCTGCAGCCCACCGCCCACTCACCGCCGCGCCGAGGGCGAAAGCAAACACCGCGAAAAGGCTCGCCACAATCGAGATTTCCCCAACACCGGCCAGGCCGAAGCCGAGGAAAACCACGTTGCCCGTCATGTTCGCCACGAACACATGTCCCAGCCTGAGGTAACTGAACGCGTCCACAAGGCCGGTAACCACCGTCAAGCAGACCAGCAGCACCGGCAGCGGGCCGAGCGGGCGGTCAGCGGTCATCGGGTCACTCTCACAAGGCCCAAGTTTGAGGCGCGTATCGGATTACGCCTGGCGAGGCTCAGTGCGTGAGCGGCATTGGGCAGCCTGCTGGGACTCGGCGCTCCGGTCCGCGGGTAGCTGCCCCGTCGGGAAACCAACAGCGCCGCGTCCGTAGTAAGTCGTGTCTCATGGCGAGCGGGACGCCCCCTCTTAAGCCGCAGTCAGACGGTCAGGGGGTCCCATCCGCGCAAGTGCTTGACCGATTCGCGGTACTCCCACTCGATGGCGTCCTTGAGAACGTGAGCAAGTCGGCCGCCGGTGGTGATGTCGGCGATGTGGGCGACGCCGCGCCGTGCGCCGACCGAGACGACGAACCCTTTGTCATGGAAGGTGAATGCCTCCAGCGGCCTTTCCTCCAGCTCCGCATCGAGGTTGCGAGCAACGGTTTCGGCCTCCTCCAGCGCGATCTGGGCCAGCGGCGGCAGAGAACGACCCGACCGTGGATCGACCACCGCGGCCGCATCACCGGCTACGTAGATCTCCGGGTGATCCAGCGCGCGCAGATGCTGGTCCACCTTGACCCGGCCGTTGTGGCCGACGGTCAGTCCGGACCCCGTTACGATGTCGGGCGCCTTTAGTCCGCCGGCCCACACAAAGACTCCGCCTTGCACCAGCCCGGCACCGGTGAGCCGGAAGCCGTCTGCGGTCGCCTCGGCGATCCTTGAATTGGTGCGCACCTGGACACCCAGGTCGGCCAGGATCCTGGTGGCTCTGTCGATCAGCGCAGGGGAGGAGCCGGCCAAGATGCTATGGCTAGCCTCGACCAGGATCACGGCTGGGCGGTCGGGCGCCAGGTGATGGCCGCGGGCAAGCTCTGGCAGCTCGCCGGCCAGCTCGCCGGCCAGCTCAACTCCGGTGGCGCCGCCCCCACCGATGATCACGGTCGCCAGCCGTCGCTGCTGGTCGGGATCTGTGGCGGTCGCGGCTGTGGCGAGAGCTTGGTTGACCGCCGCCCACACGTGTTCGGCGTCGGCGACCGAGTACAGCGAGATGGCGCGCTCTGCCAGTCCGGGGATGGCGAAGTCGTTGGGCCGGCTGCCAAGCGCCAGCACCAGACGTGTGTAGCCGATGGGTCCAGCCTGGGTCTTCAGCTGCTGGCCGGCCAGGTCGAAGCCGGTGATTTGCGTTTCCAGGAAGCGGACCCGCCGCGCGACAACGTCGTCCAGGGGGATGCGGACGGCGGCCGCGGCCCGGGTGCCGCCGGCGACCCGTGGCAGCTCGGTCAAAACCTGGTGGAAGTCGTGCCAGTCAACCAGCGTTAGCTGTACCTCTAGGGTGTGGCGCAGCTTGGTTGCCAGACGCTTGGCGACATGCAGCCCGGCATAACCGGCCCCTGCGATCACAATCCGGTGGTTGCGCTCCGAGACGCTCACAGGATGATCCTCCGGACTCCGACGCGTCCGCCCGACTTCGGTCATCCAGAGCGCCGCATCCGAAACGCTTGCCGAGTTGTCACCGCGAGCACGATGGTGCCGATCGACTCGACGATGAGCGTCGTCGGGACCAGCTGTGTGCCAAGCTGCTCGTGTATCCCGAAGAGCCCGACGGTCATCGCGAGCACCAGCGCGAGCAACGTGCCCGCGATGAACAGCAGGCCGAGAACGCTCGCTAGGGGCAGGAACCGTCGCGGCGCGGCGATCATCGCGATCGCCAGGACGAGCCCACCGATCGCATTGAGGACGAACAGCACGCCGAGCAGACCGCCGAAGCCGGTGAGGACGAGATAGAGATGGATCCCGCCCATCGTGAAGAGCAGCAGGGCGCTGAGCGCCCGCCAAAGCATCGGCGAGCGCTGCCCGGCCTGGCCCACGACGCCGCGGTCCGCGTAGTAGCCATCAATGCTGCCTGAGTTTTCTTCGCTCGTGCGGATGCTTCCCATCGCCAACTCCCTTGGTCATTTCTTTGGTGTCAACCATCCCGGTGAAGTTCGTACGAGGCGAGCCGGCCAGCCTCCATCTGCACCCCCGACCAGCGCGACCTTCTCACTACCGGCTAGCACCCATTCGACAGGCCTGCGCATCGCGTGCCAGGCGCGATGGATTGGTGTCCCGGATGTGAACCCGCTCAGTGCTCCGCCGGGCTCACTTCAGGGAGCTAGCCGATAATGATGACCATGGCGATGGATTCGTCCGCGGGTTCACTGGGCCCAAGTGGGACCGTGGAAGGCGAAACCAACCGAAACGAACCGACGATGCGCATCGTGCTGGCAGAAGACGAGCTGCTGCTCCGTGAGGGGATGGCCAGTCTGCTCGAACGCTCTGGCTTCAACGTGGTGGGTCAGGCTGGCGACGCCGTCCAACTGCTTGCGCTGGTCCGCGACACCTCGCCAGATCTTGTGGTGGTTGACATCCGAATGCCACCCACGCGGACTCGCGAAGGGCTTGAGGCGGCGCGGGAAATCCGCCAGCAACACCCGGAGATCGGCATCCTGGTCTTGTCAGCTCACGCCGAGGTAGAACACGCTATGGAGCTGCTGGCGAGCGGTCGGGGGGTCGGCTATCTACTCAAGAGCCGCGTCGCCGACCTAACGGAATTCGTCGACACCCTCGAACGCATCGCGAAAGGGGCCTCAGTCGTCGACCCCGCGCTGGTGCAAGAGCTCGTCTCCATTCGTCGGCGGACTGACCCATTGGACGCGCTTAGTGAGCGCGAGCGCGACGTGCTGGCGCTCATGGCCGAGGGCCGCTCTAACGCGGGGATCGCCAGGCGATTGTGGGTCACCGAGGGAACCGTCGAGAAGCACGTCCGTAGCATCCTTGCCAAACTGAACCTGCCCGAGGCGGTGGAAGATCATCGCCGGGTGTTAGCGGTCGTTACCTTCCTCCAGGCCCAGTAGCTACCGCCTATACCCCCTGGCCAGCCGCATCAGCCAAGTCGCGGATCCGCTGGCCCGATAGGGCCGTCTTCGGAAGGAATCCGACAGCCGCGCTGGCCGCGATCAGCTCGGCATAATCCTCCTCGGCATATGCCGAGATCAATATCACCCGTGACGAATCCACACCGGCTTCTCGCTGGAGTTGATTGGCCAGCTCAAACCCGCTCTCACCGCCCAGATCGATGTCGACCAGCACGACGTCCGGATGCAACTCCTCCGCCAGCTGCAGCGCCTGGGCCACGGTCGAGGCCGCTCCCACCACGGCGATTCCCTGACGTTCGAGCCAGCCACGTGCAGCTTCGAGGAACTGCAAGCTGTCATCGACGATCAGGCACCGAAGCATGTATCAAGATTGCCCGATCGGTTCAGGATGCACATTCCGGCTAGCTGGACAACGCATTGAATGTCCGCGGGCGGTCGCGCGAACGAAGGAGGATGCCCCGGCCGTAGTCACCGGCCCGCTGACCGTCAGCGGGAGATTCCAGCCAGCCACCAGAAAGGATGGCTGCTGCCCGTGATGACGGACTAACCGTCATGACGCAGGGTGAAAGACGACACCAGGAGGCGAGATGAATCAAGTAGCGCCATCAGCCGTGGAAACCAATGCGCCTGCACTGCCAACGCGCCCGCACCAGAGTGGACGGATATGGCTGCGGATCTTCCTTGGGGGCATGGCGCTGTGGGTGGCGACCGTGCTGGTGACCTTCGCAACCCAGAACAGCAACCTGATCCCGACCATCATCCTGCTCGGTAGCTTTTTGGTTCCCGTCACCTTCGTGACGTACGCGTTCAGCCGCGCAGACCCGTACATCACTCCCCAGCGCATCTTCGGTGCCTTCGTCGTCGGCGGGACCTTGGGTGTGCTCGGCGCGTCGCTTCTGGAAGCGGAGCTTCTGAAGACGCCCTCGCCGCTTACATACCTAGAGGTGGGGCTGATTGAGGAGGCAGTCAAGCTTGCCGCACTCTGGCTGCTCGCTCGGCGCCTGCCGCGCTACAGCTTGCGCGACGGTATGGTTCTCGGCGCCACAGTCGGCTTAGGCTTTGCCGCGTTCGAAAGTGCCGGCTATGCCTTCAACGCGCTATTCACCACTAATGGCTTGTCGCTGTTGGACGTTGTCGAGACAGAGGTATTGCGCGGCATTCTGACCCCGATCGGGCATGGGGTGTGGACAGCCATTCTGAGTGGGGCGATGTTTGCCGCTGCGTCACGACACTGGCGGCCACGAGCAACGGCTGCCCTACTCGGCTGGTATGTGGTTGTAGCACTGCTGCACGCATTCTGGGATGCCTCCGCCGGGATTGCGGTTTGGCTCACGTTGCTGCTCACCAATACCTCATCGCAGTGGCTCATGATCGAGGCAGGCCAGGCGCCGACAGTCACCGCAGCCCAGGTGCATATCTACACAATCGTCAACTGGGTGCTGCTGGGGTTGGTCGGGCTTGTCGGCCTGTTGATCTTCATCCGCCGTTGGCGTCGGGCAGCGACGCGGACCGAATCGGGAACGACGGCGGCCCACCCGATTGACACCGCACAACCTGCACGGCGTAGTGCAGCTCACACTCCCCGTCCTCCCTCGAATGTTGCCGAATTAGTCGTATCGAGAGTGGCGAGCGATGCGCCGCCACCGCGGACTTAGGGCCGAGTCGCGTACGTCCACACCCGGCCACCACCACGATTGGGGGACCGATATGTGGACGTCCACCACTCGAAGATGGCCGTGATTGGCGCTTCCTCGCCAGACTTACAGTGGCAGCCGCCACGGAGATGCAGACCAAAGGAGTCGTGATCCATGTCAGAGTTCCCGACCGTCCACGCCGGGATCGCCGGAACGATCGACGTGGGTGGCGACCTAACGGTCAACCGCCTCGGCTTCTGGGTACGGGTGGAGCGCCTCCCGGATGAGCTCTTCGCTGATGTGACGCCCGTACGAGTCGGCGGTGTCGATGAAGTT
>DATHIJ010000481.1:0-4602 GCA_035489975.1 Propionibacteriaceae bacterium
GGAGCTTGCGGGCGCGCTGCGCTTGCTCGCGCACTGGGGGGCCCGCCATGCGCTTCCCTCTGAAGCACCGCGGCACTCGGCCTGCGGCACCCCACTCGAGGCGAGGTGGTATTGCCCGACCTGTGACCATCTCGTGGAGGACGAACCTGAGCTCGAGATGCACCTCCTGTAGCCGCGCACCCGACCCACCATGACAATAGGCCGAACGGCGGTCCTGGAGCTGCGCCGGTCGGCGACCTCCCGCGCTCGCCGCTGGTTGCTTGTTGCTTCGGGTGTCGTGGGGCTACTCACTGCAGGACTGGTGGCTTTCACCGGTCCCGCTCAGGACCAAACCTTCGCAATGATCTCGTTCTACACCCAAAGCGCAATCTCGCTACCGCTGCCATTCGTCAGTGTCCTGATCATGACCCAAGAATTCGGACGGCGGGCCATGTCAGTGACGGTCGGATCGAGCAGTTCACTGGACCCAATCATCGCCGCGAAGCTGCTGGCCAGCGCAATCATTGCGGTGACGGGAGCTGGCTACGGTGTCCTGATCTCTTTGGTCGCGACCAGCGCAGCGGCACCAGCGGCGAACGAAGGACGGTGGGATGCGATCGGCATGATCATTCTCGGCAGCGTGCTGGTACAGCTGATCGCGCAATTGTCCGGCGCAGGCTGGGGTCTGCTGCTCAGGTCCAGTGCCCTCGCAATTGCCGCGGACGTCGTTGTCCCGCTCGGACTTTGGATCATTACCGGCGCCATCCCCGCGCTTCAGGGCCTTCAGGCGTGGCTTGCGCCCTTCAGTTCGGTGCGCAATTTGCTGTCTGGCCACATGGACGCTGAGCGATGGGCACAAGTGGGTGTTATCGCGCTTGTGTGGGTGGTCGCGCTCAACGCCGCCGGAATACTCCGACTGCATCGCCTCAGTCAAAGCGGCGGAGATTGAAGTCGACCAGCATAGGGTGCGCTGCACCGGTGATTATCTCGTACGCCAGGAGCTCGCCAGCTATCAAGCCAAGCGTTGCACCGCTGTGAGTGAAGGCAACGTAAAGACCGCCGACTTTGTCAACGCGGCCGAGTACGGGCTCGCCGTCGCCCGGTATCGGTTTCGGCCCGATTCCGTACCAGGCGGTCTCTAGCTCCGGCCTGCCATACAGAACCAGCGATGCCTCGGCGAGCAGCGCCTCGATAATCGCCTCGGGCACCTGGTGGCGGCCGTCCGTGCCGCGCGTGATGTGGGCGGTCGTCCAGTCAGAGTTGATCGCCAGCCCACCATCGGGCGTGGGGCGCACGGAGACTCGTGGCGTGTTGAGGACAGCCCGCAGTGGATGGTGCACTGGTCGGCTCGTGACAAGAAGCGCAATTGTCGTGGCATCCGCGATGGTGATGTCAAGATCAGCGAGCATCTGCGGAACGGTGGCGCCGGTTGCCAAGACCGCAGCATCTACCCTGAAGAACTCCCCACCTCCGGTCACCACGCCTGCTACAGAGCCACCATTGGTTCGAACGGCGCACTCCCCCGCGTTGGTGACGAGCTGCCCGCCGCGGCCCAGGAAGTCCTTGATCAGAAACTGAGCCAGGCTCGGCAGGTCGACCCATCCCTCGCCGGGGTTCCAGATCGCTCCAGCGTCAGGAATGGCTGCTGCATTGACTCCCGGAATGTGAGTCCCGATCTCGTTGCGAGCCAGCAAGTGACTTTCGTAGCCGTGGCTCACCTGATGCTCATGTTGTCGACTCAACTCCTCAGCCTTGTCGTCCGCGTGCCAAGCCAGCCCACCCGAGAAGCGCAGCCAGGGCAGACCGGGCTGTTGCGCCGACAGCGTTCGGTAGCGATCTATGCCGGCCATCCGTAGCCGGTGGTAGGGCTCTCTCCACATGGCAGCGGCGTTCAACCACGACAACGAACGCCCCGACGCGCCGCTCGTCGGCTCGCTCTCAGTCAGCAAGATCACATCGGCACCGGCCCCAGCAAGCTGGTGGGCAGTTGACACGCCGATCACGCCGCCCCCCACTACGGCCACCTTGATCAATGAGGAGTTACTCACGAACAGAACCATCCATGGTGCGTGAGTGCATCGCTAACCCGGGTCGGAACCCGCTTCGGATCTGCCGGTGGTGTGATTAGGGCAACCGGTTTCATTTTCCCGTGAGGAGTTCGTCGTGTCCGATGCCGCAAGCGACTTCACCAATCGACTCTCAGAGCTGACGCTGGAGGAGAAGGCCTCGCTGTGCCTCGGCTCACATTTCTGGTACACGGCGCCGGTGGAACGCCTGGGGATCCCGCGGATCATGGTCTCGGACGGTCCGCACGGCCTGCGCGCCCAACCGGGGGAAGGCGACCATGTGGGAATCGGCGGCAGCGTGCCCGCGACGTGCTTCCCTACAGCCTCAGCGCTCGCCTCCTCCTGGAATCCAGAGCTCATCCGAACGATAGGTGAGGCGCTCGGCAGGGAAGCGAAGAAGCTGGGCGTCTCGGTCGTCCTCGGGCCTGGGATCAATATGAAGCGGTCACCTTTGTGTGGCCGGAACTTTGAGTATCTCTCCGAAGATCCTTGGCTCGCCGGTGAACTCGCCATCCCAATGGTGCAAGGCACCCAAAGCCAAGGGGTTGGCACCTCGCCGAAGCACTACGCCGCCAACAACCAAGAAGATGATCGACTTCGAGTCAGCGCCGAGGTCGACGAGCGGACCCTCCGCGAAATCTATCTGCCGGCATTCGAGCGGGTCGTGAAGTCCACTCAGCCATGGACGATCATGTGTGCGTACAACAGGCTGAACGGCACCTACTGCTCGGAACACCACTGGTTGCTGACCGAGGTGCTGCGCGAGGAGTGGGGCTTCGAAGGTCTGGTGGTCTCCGACTGGGGTGCGGTCCATGATCGGGTCGCGGCACTGCGAGGCGGCCTCGATCTTGAGATGCCGCCCAATCTCGGGGTCAGCGACGCCGCGATCGTCGCCGCCGTACGCGACGGGTCCCTGGACGAGTCCATCCTCGACGAATCCGTGAGCCGGGTGCTGCATCTTGTTGATCAATCCCAGCCAGCACTCGCCGAGGACTCCTCCTTCGATCCAGATGATCATCATGTGCTGGCTCGCCGCGCGGCTCACGAGTCGGCGGTCCTGCTGAAGAACGCCGGCAACGTGCTACCGCTGCAGCCAGAGCCGGGAAGCATTGTCGCAGTAATCGGCGAGTTCGCCCGTACGCCGCGGTTCCAGGGCGCGGGCAGCTCGCAAGTCAACCCCACTCGGATCGATGTAGCCCTCGAGGAGTTGCAATCGGCGCTTGCCGGTCGGGCTGAGGTGAGGTTCGCTGCCGGGTTCGGCATTGGCAGCACCGACATCGACGACCAGTTACTGCAAGAGGCGATCGAAGCCGCGCGCAGTGCGGATCACGTACTGGTGTTCCTAGGCCTGCCCGGCGAGGACGAGTCGGAGGGGTTCGACCGGACCCATATCGATCTGCCAACCAACCAGTTAGCGCTGGTGCACGCGCTGGCCGAGGTGCATGATCGGCTGATCGTCGTCTTGGCCAACGGCGGTGTGGTCCGAGTTTCCACCTGGGATGACAAGGTCGCCGCGATCTTGGAATGCTGGCTCTCCGGGCAGGCCGCAGGCGGTGCCGCGGTTGATCTGCTGCTGGGCGTCGCGAATCCTTCTGGCAAGCTGGCCGAGACCATCCCGATTCGGTTGCAGGACAACTCGTCCTACCTCAACTTCCCGGGCGAGGAAGGCATCGTCCGATACGGCGAAGGGATCTTCATCGGCTACCGGGCGTACGACAGGCTCATCCAGCCGGTGAGTTACCCGTTTGGGTTCGGGCTTTCCTACACGAGCTTCCGTATCGACGATATAGACGTGTCGATCGCCGGCTCGGTAGCAGACGGCGATCTTGCAGTAACAGTGAGCTCGTCGGTCACCAACACCGGCCAAAGGGCAGGCGCAGAAGTGGTCCAGGTCTACGTCGGTGACACCGAGGCATCCGTAGCGCGGCCGCTGCGGGAGCTGAAGGGGTTCGTCAAGGTGCATCTCCAGCCCGGTGAGACGCAGCAAGTGAGTTGCCAGCTCGACGAGCGGGCATTCGCGTTCTGGTCAACGCGGTTCCAGCAGTGGGTCGTCGAGTCAGGCGAGTTCATGATCGCGGTCGGCAGCTCGTCGCGCGACCTGGTCGCGACCGAAACGATCACTCTCGACGCGCCTCGGCTGTCTCTGCCGCTTGGCCCCGACTCGACTCTCCACGAATGGCTGGCCGATGAGCGGGGCCGGGAGCTGCTCAATGAGCGGGACATGCGGCTGTTGCAGGATCCTGAATTGATCAAGGTGATTGGCACCATGCCGATGCATACCCTGGCGGCGTTCCAGGGCATGGCACTCAGCCACGACGAGCTGGAGGACCTGGTCGCCGGGCTCTAGGTCCGATTGATCAGTCCCGCCTCGTAGGCAGCGATAACCAGGTGGGTGCGATCGCGGGCGTTCAGCTTGGTGAGGAGACGGCCGACGTGAGTTTTGGCGGTTGCCGCAGACATGTACAAAGCGTCACCGATTTCAGCGTTGCTCAGGCCTCGGGCTACTGCCACGAGGACCTCGATTTCGCGTGGCGTCAGCGAGTCCATCCACGCTGGC
>DATHIJ010000482.1:0-3886 GCA_035489975.1 Propionibacteriaceae bacterium
TGACGACTCCAGCCAGCCCGACGATGCGCAGCCACCAGCCTCGGACGCCTACCCACCGAGCAACCGCCAGCAAGAACGCCAGGAGCAACGTCAGATTCGCACCCGACACCGCAGTCAGATGGGTAAGGCCCGTTGCTTGAAAGTCTTGGGCAAGCTCCGCATCGAGGCCGGACGTGTCGCCCAGAACGAGGGCGGGTACCAGCGCCCGCGGCTCCTGGCGACGGTCGGCGACAGCCTGCCGCAATCCGTCGCGAACCCGTTCCACAAGCCGGAGCCCAGGAGAAGGAGGCTCGACGACGACCGGTGAGCCATGCGTCCGCATAACTGCTGCCATGTCCGACCCCCGATCGGGTCGGTCAAGGCGGCCGTCGACGGCGAGCCGGCTGCCGACCGGGACGTCGAACCACTGCGCGAGCTGCGGGCCGCTGACGACCAGCAGAACCGGAGCCCGGACCAGCCAGGTGCCGCCTCGGCCCTGGATGTGTACGATTGCCGCCTTGATGACCGCAGCGTCGGGCCTCATCCCCGTTCCGGTGATCGGATGGGGATCCGCCCGAATCTCCAGATCCGCCGAAACCACCGCCCGATGCGTCGCGAGCATCGCGACAGGTCCATGACGGACCCGATACAAATCCACCATGCCGGCGCCAGCCGTCACCGCAGTAACCAGTACGACCGCCAGCAGGAGAGCTGAGCGCCGCAAGGCCGCAATCGCCAGGCCAACCGTCACCCCCGTCCCGGCCGCTGCTAGGCCAGCAAGCCCGCCCCAAGTCCCGACCCACGCGGCTCCCCACGCTGCTACCGCCAGCGGGGCCATTCGCAGATCTGCCGAGCGAGCCGGTGCAACCAGTACGTTGGTTGGCTGCCGATTCCGCCGGTGGCGGCTGATGAGCCCGCTTATCGCGGTCCGCGTCGCTCCCACAAGCCGCAGTGCCGAAGTGTTCACACCCGGACGTGCGGGGCGATCTCTGCGTACGTTTTGGGTCCGATGCCGTCCACCTCCTGCAGCTCCTCGATCCGACTGAACCTCCCGTGTTGCTGTCGCCACGCGAGAATCGCCTGGGCAGTGACCGGCCCCACCCCGGGCAACTCCTCCAGTTGCGGCTGGCTGGCATGGTTCAGATCAAGCGCCCCCGTCGCGGCAGCACCGCCACCCCCACCCGATCCGGGCTGATCTCGGACCTCCCCCACCGGGTCAGTCCTGGTACCGATCATCACTTGCTGGCCGTCACTCAGCGGCTGCGCAAGATTGAGCTCATCGGGATCAGCTCGATTCGTGAGCCCACCTGCGGCGTCGATGGCGTCCTGGACTCGTGCGTTCTCCGGCAGCCGGACCAGGCCGGGGTGCCGGACAGCGCCGAGGACATGGACAACGATCTTCGAAACGGCCTTGCTGGTCGTGGGTGTCGCCGACGCCACCGCCTGTGTGGGCGAGCTGACCGTGACGACCTCACTGGGGCTGGCCACCGCGACCGGCCGGGCACGGAGCAGCAGCCATCCGGCTGTCAGCAGACCGAGTACCAGCAAGACACCGATAACCCCGACATGCCGTCGGCTGAACCCTTGCCTCGGCAGCTCCTCCAGGAGCTCGCTGCCAAGATGCTCCCCCGCCCCGGCGACCCCCGCCGAAGTCGACTCCGCGGGGAACTGGGCCGACTCCGCGATGGGCACCGGCCCCGGCCCGCGCGCTCTGCGCGGCGGCTGCTCAGCCAAGACCAACGCCAGTCGGTCGCTGATCAGCCGAGCCAGCTCCAGGTCCTCTTTTGATCGACTCGCCATGTCGAGAAGCTAAGGACAGCGACGTCCTGTGATACGCGCACTCGGAAATCTGTGGACGGCGCTTCGGGCAGGCCCTCAGCTGGGGATAGCCGCACGGTACCGGGCGGCGCCCTGCGCCGACTCAGACTCGGGGTGACACCACGATGCCGAGGGTGCCCGGACCCACATGCACACCGAGCACTGCACTCAGCTCTGAGATCACGATGCCGCCGACCTGCTCCCGACCACTCAGCCGATCGAGTAGTCGGTGGGCGCCGCCGGGGTTATCGAGATGATGGACGGCGATGTCAACGACGCCGTACGCTGTCGCGGCCTGCTCGAGCGCGGCCAGGCTCAATTCCTCAAGCCGGGTCAGCGCCTGGGACTCGGTTCTGACCCGCTCGTACGGGCGAATCTCCCCATCGGCAACAGTGAGCAACGGCTTCACCGTCAGCGCGGAACCCAGCATCGGCGTCGCCGCGCCAATCCTGCCGCCGAGCCGCAAATACTCCAAGCTGTCGACATAGAAATAGGTTGTCGAGGCCGCCGCCCGGCGGCGCACCGTCGAGACCACCTCGTCGGGAGCGGCACCCGAACGCGCCGTCTCAGCTCCGGTCAACACTGCGTACCCCGTCGCCATCGCCAGGGTCTTGCTGTCGACAACCTTGATCGGGATATCGACGGAGGCCGCGGCAACCTGAGCCGCGGCGCAGGTGCCTGAGATCTTGCTGCTGAGGTGGACCGACACGATGGCGTCATAGCCGGCTCCGGCCAACTCCGCGTAGGTCTTCTCGATCACCCCTGGTGCCGGTCGCGACGTACTCACCTGCCGGTCCTCACGTAACGCTCGCGCCACTTCCCACGGCTGCACTTCCGATTCCGGACGGCTGACCTCGCCGATCACGACCTGTAATGGAATGATCGAGATGTCAGCGCGGGCAGCGTCGGTCGGGTCCAGTGAGCACGTAGAGTCAGTCACCACTGCGACGGCCGGCATCTGCTCAGCGTAGGACTTTGGCAAACCACCGATCGCAGACATCAGGGGCCGCAAACTCGTGTCGGTAGAAACTAGACCGATGAGTGATCAGACCAGACGTGTCTGGCGCGCCCGCCCCATGACACTGGTGCTGGTATCAGCCTTCGCTCTTGCCGCAGGTGTGGCGCTCCCGATTCTCGCGTTTTTGATCTACCGGAACGGAAGCGCGCTCTGGCTCCCGGCGCTGTTCGGCATACTGACCGTGCTCGCATTGCTTTACGCGTGGCGCTTCGGGTTCCACCCACGGCTGCAGGTCACTGACCAGAATGTCGAGATCATCAACCCGTTCCGCCGCTACAGCTTCGAGTGGGATGACATCACTGTGATTGCTCCCGGCGAGAACGGCCTGCTCATCGGGTCGGAGGACAGTGCGGCCGAGGCCTGGTGCGTTCAAAAGTCCAATTTCGCCAGCCGCCGTGGCCGGGTCACACGAGCCGACCGGATTGCCGACCAGCTGCTCGACATCGTGGAGCTGCATGATCCGCCAACGGAGGATGAGGAGGCCGGGTCACGCATCCGCCGCGCACGTCCTGACGAGAGCAAGCTGCTCACCCGGCTGGAACGTGCCGCGAGCGAGGAGACACTGGCCCACATCTTTCCGCCGAACCAGCATCCCTATCCGACCAGCGCGGTCACCCGGCGCTGGCGGCAGGTGCTCAGTGATCGGCTGATGCATACCTACCTTCTCGAGGTACGTGACAGCCCGGTCGGCTACGTCGCTTTTGACGCGGATACGGTGCGTCACCTCGGTGTCGTGTCGGACCACCAACGTCGCGGATACGGCTCCGCGCTTCTTGAGTTCGCCTGCATGGAGATCTACGGGGGCGGTGTCCGAGAGGCCTTCTGCTGGGTGCTGGCCGACAATCACATCGCACATGCGTTCTACCACACCCGCGGTTGGACCGAGACGGGCGCGCGGCGGAACTCGGAGTATCCCCCGCATCCGGAGTCGCTTCAGCTGATGCGAAAGAACCCGCATGCACCGCGACGAAGTCTTTAGCGGCGTGAGCGTCGGTATCTCGCGCCGGTGGATGGCCTCCCGGCGAAACCGGTCACGCGCAACCTGAGAATGTGCCGTGCCGGATCCGGTTG
>DATHIJ010000483.1:0-5779 GCA_035489975.1 Propionibacteriaceae bacterium
ACCCACCGAGATGACGGCTGCGCCGGCTGTCACGCCGAGGCCCAATCCGCCGGCCATATTGTCGCCAGTGCCTGGTGCGATCGCGACTCCACTCGGGGTGTACCCGATCACCTCGCTGGGAGCGGCGACGCGAGGCAGATCAAGATCATGACCAAGCGCAAGTTGGACGAGGTCTCCTCGATAGCGGTTGGCAGTCGCATCGAAGTAGCAGGTGCCGGATGCATCTCCGCGATCTGTGGTTGGCGCGAAACTCCGATTCCCGATCTGCCAGCTCAACCAGTCGTGTGGGAGCACGACCGCGGTGGTCTTGGCAGCGTTCTCCGGCTCTGCTCGGGCCAGCCACCTGATCTTGGCGACGGTCATAGAGGCAACCGGAACCGAGCCCACCGCGTCCGCCCACACGCTGGGGCCGCCCAACTCGGCGATGAGGTCTTCGGCGTCCGGAGCAGACCGGTTGTCGTTCCACAACAGGGCATCGCGAACGAGCTCACCGTCCTCATCGAGGGTCACCATGCCGTGTTGCTGGCCGCCCACCGCCAGCGCAGCCACGCCGTCGAGGACGGCAGGATCGTCTGTGGCCTCCTGATAGGCCGCCAGCCAGGCGGATGCCGCAACCTCGGTGCCTGACGGGTGTGAGGCCCGGGCGCTGCGGACGACGGCCCCGGTCTCGATATCGCAAACCACGACCTTGACTGACTGGGTCGATGAGTCCACTCCGGCGACAAGTGTCATGAGGTCCCTCCGACGGTGATGGTGATGCCACGTTCCACAAATGGCTGCACAGCAGCCTGACTGGGCGAGCCGGCGACGGCTATCGAGTCGATCTGCTCAAGGGACGCGAACTGCACGAAGGCGGAGGCCCCGAAGCTGTCGCGATCTGCTAGCGCGATGACCCACTCACCTGAGGCCACTTCGACCTGCGATACGGCGGCCGCGGCTGGCGTCGCCTGGGTCAGGCCGCGATCAATGCTTATTCCCGCTGGACAGACCACGCTGACGTCTAGGTGCAACCGCTCCATCTCATGCACGGCCCAATCGCCTTCTTGTGCCCGAGTGATTGCTGACACTGTTCCGCCGATGTTGTAGATCTCCAGCCGGCTAGCCCGCGACAGCACGATGGCGGCGTCAAGGGAGTTGGTCACGACCGTTAGCCCGCGTGTCTCGGGTGGGGAACCGACAATGCTATGAGCGAGTGCGAGCGACAGGTTTCCGGTGCCGATCAGGATGGTGCCACGACGCGGTAATTCGCTCCAAACTCGACGGGCCAGCTCAAGGTCATCCTGAGCCGTCGGGGGCTTGCTGTTACGGAGTGCCAGCGGATTGTTAACGATGCGCACCGCCCCGCCGTGGACGCGCTGCAGCTTGCCGGCGCTCTCCATGGCGCGCAGGTCGCGACGGATGGTCTCCTGCGCGACGCCTAGTCGGTTGGCGATGTCGACCACGTCCACCCGCCCTTCGGCGGCCAGCAGGTCACTGATCGCCTGGAAGCGGGCTGCAGCAGGTGCGTTCTGGACGGTGGCGCGCACTACCGCCTCCGGCACATGTGGCGTGCGAATGTCACAGGTACACCCTCGTACGCGTTGACCGAATGTCTGCAAAAGACCTTCGAATCGCTTCTCTAGCGGAGGCTAGCGCAGCTCCGACAGCTGGTCTAGTGTCCGAGTGCTGAGTATGGCGGACCAGATCTGCCCGTTTGCTTGACGCCGATCCTCGCGGGCTGCATTCGGTCAACTCGTGTGAAGATGGTGCCAGAAAGGCAGCCATGACGATGTATCCGCCCGAGCGGCAGCGGGCGATCACTGAGTTGTTGATCCAGCGCGACGGTCGACGCGCCAGTGTGGCGCAAATCAGCGAGCAGCTCAGAGTCACTACCGAGACCGTGCGCCGCGATCTTGACGTGCTGGAGCGCCGCGGCGTGCTGCGCAGGATTCGGGGTGGCGCCGAGCTGATGGACTCCACACCATTCGAGCAGGCGCTTGCCGCCAGGCATGCGGAGCAGTTCGAGGACAAGCTTGTTATCGCTCACCGAGTCGCTGAGGAGCTTCCGCAGGATGGTGTCGTGGTGCTCGATTCCGGTTCGCTCACCTTGTTCTGTGCTGAGGCGATGCCGAAGGACCGAGCCATCGCAGTAGTGACCAACAACCTTCCCGCCGCTCAGTATTTGGCTGACTACGACAACCTCCGCGTCTTCACACTTCCAGGGACGATCAGGGGACTGACCTCGGCAGCCGTCGATGCTTGGACCACCCGACGGCTGAGCACCCTGACCGTTGATCTGGCGATCATCGGCGTCAATGGCCTGACGCCGACGCACGGATTGACGACAACTAACCCGGAGGAGGCGGCGACCAAGCGAGCCATGCTGCTCTCCGCCCGACGGCGGATCGTGCCGGTGATCTCCGGGAGGATCGGCCGAAACTCGTTTTGCTCGTTCGCGGCTGTCAACGAGGTGGATTTGGTCGTCACTGATGCGGCGGTGAATGCCGAGCTGGTCGGTGAGCTGGCGGCTGCCGGCCCTGAGGTCGTCATAGCGGAGTAGCAGACACCGGTGGGTGGGGGCTTTGCGTCGGATTGCGAATCCCGACAGGATGGGGCGAGTGGCAGAGCAGGGGCGGTCGGATCGCTCGCGAGGCCGCGCGTCGGGGCGCGCCGGAGCCTCGCAGTCGCGTCCGGGTGATCGAAAACGCCGAGAGGTTTCCGGGACGCCGCGCCCGACCCAGAGCGCGCGACCGGGTCTCGCGCGTCGCAGGAACGAACCGCCGATTCCCGAAGGCGTGGATTCGCGTTCCCTTCATGGTGCAGTCCGGGCCGAGCTACGCAGCCTGCCCAAGGATCTCGCCGAAATCGTCGCCGCCCACCTGGTGGTGGCGGGCCGACTCATCGATGACGATCCCGAAGAGGCGTACGCCCACGCCGAGGCCGCTCGCCGCCGCGCTGCCCGGCTGCCGATCGTCCGCGAGGCGGCAGCTGAGACGGCATACGCCGCAGGTTTCTATGATGTTGCGCTCACCGAATTCCGCGCGCTGCGGCGGATGACCGGAACGCCGGACTATCTACCAGTGATGGCTGATTGCGAGCGCGCTCTGGGCCGCCCACACAATGCCCTCAAGCTGGCACAGGAGGCCGATCGGGCCGGACTCGATCCGGCGCTGCGAATCGAGATGATCATCGTTGAAGCGGGTGCTCGGCGCGACCTGGGTCAAGATCACGAGTCACTGCGAATTCTGGAGCGAGCCGTCGACCGGGCCCGACCTGAACGTGTTTCACCGGGTGCCGTGGCCAGGTTGCGCTACGCCTACGCCGACGCACTGGTCGCGGCGGGCAGGGAGTCCGAGGCGCGTCAATGGTTTGCCTCTGCGGCGAAGCTTGATCTTGATCATGAGACCGACGCACAGCAACGAACCGACGAGCTCGACGGCTTCTTGATCGACTACGACGAGAGTGACGAGGGAGACGGCCAGTCAGTGGACGAGACCGAGCGGGACAGCCTGGAATGAGTGCATCAGCAGCGCTGATCGACTCCTACGACGCGGTGTTGTTTGATCTCGACGGCGTCATCTATCTGGGTCCGGTCGCGGTGCCGGGCGCTGTAGCAGGCATTACGCAGCTCCATGATCGTGGCACCAAGATCGGGTTCGTCACCAACAACGCCGCCCGCCCGCCGGCTGCGGTCGCGGACCATCTGACCGAGCTAGGCATCCCGGCGACTGCGGCCGACATTGTCACCTCGGCCCAGGCCGCTGCACATCTGCTGGTCAACCGCTTCGGTGCTGGCGCCAGAATCCTCGCCGTCGGGGGCGACGGAGTGATTGCGGCATTGAGCGAAGCAGGCCTCGTAGGAGTGCACTCCGCAGAGGATCATCCGGTCGCCGTGATCCAAGGTTACGGCTTCAACTTGGCATGGCAGGAGCTCAACGAAGCCGCGATCGCCATCCAACGCGGTGCCCATTGGGTGGCGACGAACATCGATCCGACTCGGCCGACCGATCGTGGCTTGGTTCCGGGGAATGGCGCCGCGGTCGCCGCGGTGACGATGGCCGTAGAGGCTAAGCCGGCGGAAGTGGCCGGCAAACCCTATCGGCCGCTGCTGGATGACACAGTTGAGCGGCTCGGCGCACGCCACCCGTTATTCGTGGGGGATCGGCTCGACACAGACATTGCTGGAGCGGTGAACGCGGGTCTGGACAGCATGTTCGTGCTCTCTGGATCTCATCGCGCTGAGGACCTGCTCGCTGCAATGCCCGGGGAACGACCAACGTTTCTGGGCGAGGATCTCCGGGCGCTTTTGCGTCCTGGGCTCAGCGTCACCCAGGAAAGGGCAGAGTTCCGGTGTGGTCCTGCAACTGCGTCCGTCGTAGATGGTCGCCTCATGGTCCAGACCGCCGGCCAGGGCGGCATCGAGGCCATCTGGGCCGCTGCGCATGCGACTTGGTGGGCCGTTGATCATGGATTAGCGCCCGACTGGCGTGATGCGCTAAAACAGCTGCGGTAACGTGGCACTGCGGCGCTGCCGTGCTCACTCGTCGGCAAGCAGGGCTTCCCTGTGCGGCAGAAAGGCGTCAAGCGTGGCCGAGGCATTACAGGCCTATATCAACATGGTGACCGGTGTGACCAGAAGCACCCAGGCAAAGGCCGCGGCCACTGCTCGGGCGTTGCTGAAGCAAAGCGGCCTGGAGGACGTAGCGAGCGAGACAAGCGAGCGAGCTATGAAGCTCACCGCAGAGATCATGAATGCGAGTCGCACCAACCGTGAGCTGTTGCAGCACTTCGTAACGGCCGAGGTCGACAAGGCGGCGGCGCGGCTCGGCTTCGCGCGAGCCGACGAGGTTCAGGCGCTGCGGGATGAGATTGCTGGCTTGCGGGCACAACTCAACGAGGCGATGGCGCGTACTGCGAAATCTGCGTCCAGGAGTAAGGCCACGGCAAGGAAGACGCCTGCGAAGAAAGCGACCGCTGCAATGAAGCCCACCACCAAGTCAACGACGAGGCCTCGTCAAAGCCCGCCGCGCAAGGCGGCGAGCTCGGAGAGCGCGTCGGAGCGAGACGAGTGACTGAGCCCGACCAGGGGCAGGTCGATGATCCGGCGCACGACCCTGGAACCAGCCCGCCGCTGACGGGGCACGCAGCGGTCAACGAAGCGCTGCGCGGGCTTGCCGACCTGGGCTCGACTCCGCTTGCCGATCATCACGATCGGCTCGCGAAGGCCCAGGAGACGTTGCAAGAAGCACTGGACCGACCTGACAACCAGCGTGACGAGGGGGAGCCTCGCTGAAATCGTGACTGAGCGCCTGGATCGCGAGCTCGTCAGGCGCGGGCTGGCCCGGTCGCGTACCCATGCACAGGCCATGATCAACGCCGGTCAAGTCATGGTCGACGGTACGGTTGTGGAGCGGCCGGGCGATCTGGTGGCGCCGTCGGCTGCCATCCAGGCGCCAAATGATCGCTATGTGTCGCGCGGTGCTCACAAGCTCATCGCTGCACTTGATGACCTCCAGCTCAGCGTGGCTGGACGAGCGCTCGACGCGGGCGCTTCGACAGGAGGCTTCACCCAGGTGCTGCTGGCGCGCGGCTGTCAGGAGGTGATTGCCGTCGATGTCGGCAGCAATCAGCTGGCACCTGTGCTGCGCGCGGAACCTCGAGTCCGGCTCCATGAACGAGTCAATCTCCGAGACCTGCGGCTTGACCACGTCGGAGGAGTTCCGGTCGATTTGGTGGTCGCTGATGTCTCTTTCATCTCACTGAGGTTGTTGGTGGGTCCACTGGTCTCGGTCACTCGGGA
>DATHIJ010000484.1:0-3026 GCA_035489975.1 Propionibacteriaceae bacterium
CCCGGGGGCCGAGACGCCGATGAATACGTCCGCTCCAACTACCGCTTGCTTCAACGTTCCGGTGAACTCCAGCCGGTTGGTGTGCTCGGCCAGCCACAGCAGCTGTCCATCGAGCCCTTCGCGGCCCCGATGCACGACTCCGGCGATATCAGCCACCACAACGTCTGCGGCCCCGGCTCCCAGCAGCAGCTTGATGATCGCCGTGCCCGCCGCTCCGGCCCCAGAGATGACGATCTTGACGTCGCTGATCTGTTTGCCCACCACTCGGAGCGCGTTGAACAACGCCGCCAGCACCACGATCGCGGTGCCGTGTTGGTCGTCGTGGAACACCGGGATGTCCAGCTGCTCGCGTAGCCGCCGCTCGATCTCGAAGCAGCGCGGCGCGGAGATGTCCTCCAGGTTGATCCCGGCAAAGCCCGGTGCCACCGCCTTGACCACGGCGATGATCTCGTCGACGTCCTGGGTGTCCAGGCACAACGGCCAAGCGTCGATGTCGCCGAACCGCTTGAACAGCGCCGCCTTGCCTTCCATCACCGGCAGCGCCGCCTCCGGGCCGATGTTGCCCAACCCCAGCACGGCCGACCCGTCGGTGACTACGGCGATGCTGTTGCGCTTCACCGTCAGTCGGCGGGCGTCCTCCGGGTTCTTCGCGATGGCCAGACAGACGCGGGCCACGCCCGGGGTGTAGATCATCGACAGGTCGTCCCGGTTGTGGATCGGGTGCTTGGAGTGCATTTCGATCTTGCCGCCCAGGTGCATCAGGAACGTGCGGTCCGACACCTTCCCGATCACCACCCCCTCGACCTGCTGCATCGCCTCAACCAGCATCTCGGCGTGCTCGGTGTCGTGGGCCGCACAGGTGACGTCGATCTGCAACCGTTCGTGCCCGGACGCCGTCACGTCGAGGGCTGTGATCGCTCCGCCCGCATGTTCCACTGCGGTGGTCAGCTGGGAGACCGCCTGCCCACCCGCGGGTACCTCCAGTCGCACGGTGATCGAATACGACACCGTTGGGGCGCCGCGCGGCTGCCCAGCATCGGTTACTTCCGTCGGGTTCATGTGGTCACCCGAGATAGCGAAGCTAGCTGGTTCCAGGTGTCTACGACGGTGTCCGGGTTGAGGGACATGGACTCGATGCCTTGGGCGAGGAGCCATTCGGCGAGGTCCGGGTGGTCAGAGGGGCCTTGGCCGCAGATGCCGACGTATTTGCCGCGTTTCTTGCAGGCGGTGATGGCGGCACTCAGCATGTATTTGACGGCGGGGTCGCGTTCGTCGAAGCCGCCGGCGACCAGAGCTGAGTCGCGGTCGATGCCAAGGGTGAGCTGGGTCATGTCGTTGGACCCGATAGAGAACCCGTCGAAGTGGTCCAGGAACGCGTCGGCGATGACAGCGTTGGACGGCAGCTCGCACATCATGATCACCTGCAGGCCGTTGACGCCCCGTTGCAGGCCGTGCCGGGCGAGCAGGTCGATCACCCCTTCGGCCTCGGTCAGGGTGCGGACAAACGGGATCATGATCTTCACGTTGGTCAGCCCCATCTCGTCCCGGACATACTTCAGCGCCTCGCATTCCATGGCGAAGCAGTCGGCGAAGTCGGGTGACAGGTAGCGGGAGGCGCCGCGGTAACCGATCATCGGGTTCTCCTCGTGCGGCTCGTATAGCTCCCCGGCAATCAGGTTGGCGTACTCGTTGGACTTGAAGTCCGACATCCGCACTATGACCGGGTGCGGCGCGAATGCGGCCGCCAACGTGGCGACCCCCTCCGCCACCCGGGTGACGAAGAAGTCCCGAGGGCTGGGGTAGGCGGCGATTGCCTCGGCCACCTGCCCTTTCAGCGGCTGCTCCAGCTGGTCCAGTTCGAGCAGGGCCTTGGGGTGGATGCCGATCTGCCGGTTGATGATGAACTCCAACCGGGCCAGACCTACCCCGGCATTTGGCAGCCGAGAGAACGCGAACGCCTGGTCGGGAGTGCCCACGTTCATCATGATCTTCACCGGAATGTCGGGCATCTCCGCCAGCTCGGTCGACTCCACGGTGAAAGCCAAGATCCCGTCGTAGACGAACCAGGTGTCACCCTCGGCGCAGGAGACGGTTACCGGCGACCCGTCGGCCAGGTCCCGGGTCGCACTGCCGGTGCCGACCACTGCAGGGATGCCGAGCTCGCGGGCGATGATCGCTGCATGGCAAGTCCGGCCACCGCGGTTGGTGACGATCGCTGCCGCCCGTTTCATGATCGGCTCCCAATCCGGGTCGGTCATGTCCGCGACCAACACCTCGCCCGGAACGAACTCATGCATCGCATCCACCGACTGCAAGACACGGACCGGGCCGGCGCCGATCCGCTGCCCGATCGCTCTCCCCTCGACCAACACCGGGCCCTTCTGGTCCAGCCGGAAGCGCTGCACGCTCCCGACAGCCTGCCGGGACTGCACCGTCTCCGGCCGAGCCTGCAGGATGTACAACCGGCCGTCGACACCATCCTTGCCCCACTCGATGTCCATCGGCCGCCCGTAGTGCTCCTCGATCGCCACGGCCTGCCGGGCCAGCTCTTCCACCTCCGCGTCGGTCAGGCTGAGCAGCCGCTGGTCCGCCTCGGGGACATCCACGAACTCCGTTGTCTTTCCTACGGTGCGCTCCGCGGTGTAGATCATCTTGGTCGCTTTACCACCGATCCCGCGCTTCAGGATCGCGGGCCGCCCGGCTTTCAGCGCGGGCTTGTACACGTAGAACTCGTCCGGGTTGACCGCCCCCTGCACCACCGCTTCGCCCAACCCGTACGAAGACGTGATGAACACCGCATCGGTGAACCCGGACTCGGTGTCCATGGTGAACATCACCCCGGATGCCCCCACATCGGAGCGCACCATCTGCTGCACCCCCGCCGACAGCGCGACCTGCTCATGGGCGAAGCCGTGATGCACCCGGTAAGCGATCGCCCGGTCGTTGAACAACGAGGCGAAGACCTGCCTGACCGCGACCAGGATGGCGTCGATGCCGCGGACGTTCAAGAATGTTTCCTGCTGACC
>DATHIJ010000485.1:0-2097 GCA_035489975.1 Propionibacteriaceae bacterium
CCCGGCCGTCCTCCATGACGGGCCTGCCATCGCGGACAGCGATCGTCCTCGGTAGGCGTGCCACCCCGGCGGCGTCCAGATCCTTGGGCTTGACCCGGCCCAGCGGGGAGGTCGTCTTCAGCGATCTTGGTCGCATCCGCCGCCCGATCGGGTTGGTCACACTGGCGACTCGGGAGAGAAAGAACCAGAAGGGCGGGGTGAATATCCTGTCGGCCCTACTCCCCGGGCGCGTTGGCTCGCTGCCGGGATGCCGACCCGAGAGCCACGTTCGATGCGAAGTGGAGGCCTCGAGCGCGATCTCCGCTCCCGAGTTTGCGGCGCCCACCACGAGGACGTCACCATCGCGCAGCTGAGACGGCGTCCGGTATTCGCTCGAGTGGAGCTGCATGATGCCGACGTCGAGCTCGTCGGCGAAGTCCGGCACATGGGCCGCCCGATAGCCGCCGGTGGCCAACACCACATTGTCCGCCTCGAACCGATGATCATTTGCGGTGACGATGAATCGGTCGGCATTCTTGGTGACCGCCTGAACCTGCAAACCCCGTAGCACAGGAAGATCAAATCGAGCGGTGTAGGCCTCGAGGTAGTCGGCCATCTCGTCCTTGCTCGGGCAACTGCCGCGCGGCCCCGGAAACTCCAGGCCAGGCAGGCCGTTGAGGTACGCAGGCGTGAACAGTCGCAGCGAGTCCCAGCGTTTCCGCCAAGAGTCGCCGGTCCGCTCATTGGCGTCCAAGATCACGAACGGCCGGTTTCCTTGGGCAAGGTGGTAGCCGACGGCCAAGCCAGCCTGGCCGCCGCCGACAATGATGGTCTCGACCTGCTCGATCATGGAACCGAAACTAGGCTGCCAGCCTGGGCGGGGGCATCGGTCAACTCACTCATCTTGATCCTGCGGGCATGGTCAGATCTGACCATGCCGGCATGGTCAGTGTCCTGCGACCTAGAGGAGGCTGTGTTCGAGAGCGAAAGTCGTGGCGGCAGTCCGTGACGAAACGTGCAGCTTGCTGAAGATGTTCTGCAGGTGCCGGGCGACAGTGTGTTCGCTGATCGCCAAAGTGGAGGAGATCTCCCGGTTGGTGCGTCCTGTGGCCACCAGGCTGAGCACCTGTAGCTCCCGAGCAGTAAGTATTTTCACCGAGATCGGTTCGCTAGAGCGGATCAGGCTGCGTACCCGGTCGACATCTGGCACTGCGCCGAGGTGCTGGAGAGCATGGCAGGCGGCGTCGAGCTCCATCTCGGCACTGTCGGAATCGCCGACGGCCCGGCAGGCCAGTCCGACAAGGACGCGGGCCCGAGCTGCCTCATAGGGTGCGTCCAGCTGCCTCCAGATCAGCAATGCCTGACGCAGCGGGCTCAGGGAACCTCCCGGATCACCATGTGCAAGCGATACAGCGCCCTGGGCTTGGGCGGCGGCCGCCCGGAGAAAGGGTGCCTCGAGCGTCTCGGCAATCGTGAACAGCTCATCGGTTGCGTTATGGGCCGCGCTGACCTCGTGGGCGGCCAACATGATCTCCGCGTACGCGGGCAGCAGTCGGCATCGGCTGAAGCGATCCGAGGCTTCGTCGAGTACCCGATTAATTGCAGCTGCTGCGACGCTGACACGGCCCTCGGCGAGCCGCAGCAGGGCCAGCCCGGGCTGCGGCTCTCTCCCGAACACCCCGACACGACGGTATGCCTGCTCGGCTTCCGCGTACTCACCCCGGAGACGGTGGATCTCGGCGAGCTGGTAATAGGCGTCGGCTATCGCAGGCCGTCCCGCGAGACGATCGCATGCGCGGACCGCTTCGTCGACGGCTCGAGTCCAGTCGCCGTGGAGCTGTAAGATCTCGGACCTGTGCACCAGGCACTGGCCCGCGTACGGAACAAGATCAGGTTGACCGTCGCACCACCGGGTGAGTGCCGCAGTCCACTCCTGGGAGCGGCGCAGGTCGTACACCTCCTGGCAGCTCTCGATCACGTTGCAGTAAGCGAGTCCGGTCAGGGCCGGCAGAAGCTGATCGGTGGTCACCGAGACCATGGCCTCATCAAGCAGAGCCAGACCGGCCTTGGTCTCTCCGCGGGCTAGTCGCGCTCGTCCCTGGAGCACCAGGGCCATAG
>DATHIJ010000486.1:0-4927 GCA_035489975.1 Propionibacteriaceae bacterium
GAGCTGGCGGCCACCGAAGAGGCTGCGGAACGTGCCGCTGAGATCCGTCACGATCTCGGTGATCCCCCGGTGATGTTCCTCGGCGTGGACCGCCTCGACTACACCAAGGGACTGTTGGAGCGAATTCAAGCCTTCGGCGAGCTGATTGCAGAGGGAAGGATCGACCCAGACGATGCCGTACTTCTACAACTGGCCATCCCGTCACGTGAGAGGGTCGACCTCTACCGCCAGCTCAGGGATGACATCGACCGGCTGGTCGGCCGAATCAATGCCGAAAGCCCACGTATCGGTCGGCCACCAATCACCTACCTGCACGTGTCGTATCCACGCATCGAAATGGCGGCCATCTACCGGGCGGCCGACGTCATGCTGGTAACGCCGCTACGCGACGGCATGAACTTAGTGGCCAAGGAGTACGTCGCATGCCGTCAACAAGACGACGGCGCACTGGTGCTCAGCGAGTTCACCGGTGCTGCACGCGAACTCCGCCAGGCGTATTTGGTCAATCCGCATGACATCAATGGCCTCAAGGATCGCATGCTGGAAGCCGTGAACGATTCGCCGCGCAACAAGGCTCGCCGAATGAGGGTGATGCGCCGCCAGGTCTTCGAAAACGACATCGAGAAATGGGCAAGCAGATTCCTTGACGATCTGGAGGAGTTGAACGGAGCCAGACCAGCGAACCGAGTGGCCGGTTGAGCTCCCCGCTGATGCCGATCGGGGTCTGGCGATGACCGGGCATGCGGTGGTGATCGCCGGAGGAGGTCCGACAGGGCTGATGTTGGCGGGCGAGTTGGCATTGGCGGGCGTCGACGTTGCCATTGTGGAGCGACGCGCCAGCCAGGACCTCATCGGCTCGCGCGCAGGCGGTCTGCACTCACGCACGATCGAGGTCCTGGATCAGCGCGGAATCGCTGATCGGTTCCTCTCGCAAGGAAAGGTGGCCCAGGTCGCGGGGTTCGCCTGGATCCCTTTGGACATCAGCGACTTCCCCACGCGGCACAACTACGGGCTTGCGCTGCGGCAGAACGAGATCGAGCGCATCCTGGCCGGCTGGGTCGACGAGCTGGCGGTGCCGATCCATCGCGAACGTGAAGTGACCGGTTTCGCTCAGGACGACACCGGCGTCGACGTCGAGCTGTCCGACGGCCAGTCGCTACTGGCGGGCTATCTCGTCGGGTGCGACGGAGGAGGCAGTCTGATCCGGAAAGCCGCCGGCATCGACTTCCCCGGGTGGGATCCGACAACGAGCAACCTGATCGCCGAGGTCGAGATGGCCGAGGAGCCGGAATGGGGCTTACGCCGCGACGCCTTCGGAATCCACGGCTTGAGCAGGTTGCAGGACGGGGGACCGGTGCGGGTCATGGTGACCGAACAGCACGTCGGACGCACCGGTGAGCCCACCCTGCGCGATCTTAGCGAGGCGCTCATCGCGGTATACGGGACCGATTACGGGATCCACAGTCCCACCTGGATCTCGAGGTTCACCGACATGGCTCGGCAGGCAGCTTCCTACCGCAAGGGACGGGTGCTGCTGGCCGGCGACGCCGCACATGTGCATTACCCCACCGGCGGACAGGGCCTCAACATCGGTGTGCAGGATGCGGTGAATCTGGGGTGGAAGCTGGCCCGGGTCGTCAAGAAGACGTCGCCAGAAAGCCTCCTGGATACCTACCATGCCGAGCGGCATCCGGTCGCTGCCCTTGTGTTGCGCAACACGATGGCGCAGGTCGCGCTGCTCCGCACAGATGACCGCACCAACGCCTTGCGCGAGACCATGTCCGAGCTGCTGGGCATGGACGAGCCTCGTAAGCGGGTTGCCGCGATGATGTCTGGTCTCGACATTCATTACGACCTCGGCGAGGGACACCCGCTGCTCGGACGCCGCATGCCCGATCTCGACCTCGTCACCGCCGACGGCCCGCTGCGGGTTTTCACCCTGCTGCACGATGCTCGCGCGGTGCTACTCAACCTCGATGAGCCCGGTGGCCTCGACATCACTCCATGGGTAGATCGGGTTCAGCTGATCGACGCCAAATACGTCGGTACGTGGGAGCTTCCGGCACTCGGGGCGATCACTGCGCCCGCTGCCGTGTTGATTCGGCCCGACGGATATGTGGCTTGGGTAGGAGACCGAACCCACCTAGGGCTCCATGAAGCGCTAACCACCTGGTTCGGACCATCTACGACGGCGTAGCTCATTCTGCAAGGAGTTCTCAAATGGATTCCAGGCACCCAACAAGTGCGCGCCGTGTAGTCGTCGCCGTACTGACGGATCATTTGTTTGGCTTCTCGACCAAATATCGGCGATCATGATTGCCAGTTATCAAATCGTGACCTAATGTGGCAGTGCTGTCCGGTGACACCAGGTGCCGCCACCGCCGTGCACCGCTCAGTAGGCAGGTCCATGACAGTTCTCAACCTGTGCTCAGTTCTGGGAGGTCTGAGTCAGCAGTAATGAGAACTGCGCGCAGGACTCGGGGAACACAGGAGTCGGGGAACTGTGAATTTCACTGCGCGCGTGACCTCACGCGCATTCGGGGTTGGCCGCGCACCCTCAAACCGGCGGAGCCTACGCATCGCTGCGCTTGCGCTCGCCTCGGTCGCAGTGAGCGCGTTGGTCGTCTTTCCAGCCAGCCTGCCTGCCGCGGCCGAACCGCCTCTGACGGTGGCAGAGGCGAGAGACATGATCAAGCAGCTGCAGACCGATGCTGCTGGCATCGATCAGCAGTACGCGGGTGTCAAGGAGCAGATCAAGGACAGTCGGGCGCAACTGGGGTTAAAGCAGGCCGACGTCCAAGCCCAGACCGAAGATGTCGGGCAGCTGAAGTTGCAGGTCGGCCAGATTGCTCTTGCACAATTCCAGAACCGAAACCTCGATACTGCTGCGCACCTGTTCGTGACGCCCGATACCGAGGGATTTCTGAGCCAGATCTCCACGGTGCAGAAGGTCAGCGAGAACCAGAATTCGGCACTGCAGGACTACCAGCAGGCACAGGCGAACCTTGCTGCTCTGGAGCATTCCGCTGAGACAGATCTAGCGGCCCTTGGCGAGAAGGAGCAGGAGCTGAGGTCCCTCGCTGTAGCGTCGGACAAGAAGCTCGACCAGGCCAAGAAAGTGCTGGCCAAGCTCACGGCGGAGCAGCAAAAGCAGCTCGCCGAGGCCGAGAAGCAGGCGACAGCCAAGGCCAATGCGGAGGGCCGGGCTGCCACCGAGGCCAATGCTGAGGGGCGGACTTCGACGAAGACGACAGCAAGAGCCGATACGGCGGGCCGGACTGCGACGAAGGCGACAGCAAACGCGGATGCGAGGAGCCAGCCTGCGACGAAGGCCTCGCCGGACTCAGCAGGGGGTTCAGGCACCGGAAGCAGTAAGGGAGCCAAGGCTCTTGCCTACGCGAAGGCTCAGCTCGGTGAGCCCTATGCCCGCAATGGGGCGGGACCGAGTTCCTGGGACTGCTCGGGACTGACGATGAAGGCTTGGGGATCGGTTGGCGTTAGCCTTCCGCATTCGTCGGGACAGCAGTTCGGCCGCGGCCGGTCGGTGGCAAAGTCGAACCTGCAGTTGGGTGATCTGGTGTTCTTCTACAGCGACATCCACCATGTGGGCCTCTACGCCGGCAGTGGGCAAGTGATCCACGCACCTCGGCCCGGCAAATCTGTTGAGTACATCAAGATGTCCTACATGCCCTATGCCGGCGCCCGCCGGCCGGGCTGAGTTGCGACTATTCACGGCTGCCACCGCGCCCCCGGCACGCACGCAAACTCGGCCCAGCTCAGAACGCTGAGCGACGGCTCCGACGGTGAGCCCCGCATCATCGCGCTCAGGCCATGCGGTAGTGCTCAGAATGCGTTCGCGGCAGCCTTCCACTCCCTGAGGCGCTGGGCGATGAGCTCGGCCCGCTCCTCCTCGCTCCCACTGTCGAGCACCTTGAGGTCTGAGGGATCGGCCCGAAGGTAGACGCCGGCGGTTCGGGCATTCATCGCGGGGTCGCGATCCGACCGTGTCGTCCAGTACCCGGAGGCGCGGTCGGCGGTCTCCACCCTGATCTCCCCGGTGCCCTCGAGCTGCGGGGCATTTGGGTGCCGAGGGCGCTCGCCCTTCCAGAAGTAGAGGATGCTGGCCGGATCCCGCCGCTCCTTCGCAGCCTCGCTCCAGTAGCGGGCCGACAAGGTGCCGTCCTCCTGCCAGGCCCGACCGTTCACGGTTAGGCCACCGTCGCGGTCCCGCGAGATGCGCAGGAGGCCCACCGCCGACGGTTCGTCCTCGCTCAGCACAGTGAGCGAGAGCTGCCACCACATCCCCTCGACCGGGCTGCGGCGACCCTCGGTCTCGATCGCCTTGCGGAGCTTCTGGTTGATCGCGCGAACCTCCGCCGGGCTGGTCGCCGGGTCGTAGCGGACGGAGGTCAGCCCGAGCAGGTCGCTCGGCAGCTTCGAACCGTGCGCGTGCAGGATGAACGTGCGCCTGATGCCGAGCGCGCCGCCGAACAGCCCAGCCTCGAACACCACGTTGTCGCGCGGCGACGCCAGGCCGGATTGGGACGCATCCGTCGTCGTCCAGTCGTCCTGGGCGAACACGAACGCAGCGAAATCGACCTCCTGGGAGAGCTCGACAAGCCGGTCGAGGGTGGATCGCCCCGGATTGAACGTGGTCGTCCAGGGCTCGACGTCGGCGACGTCGCCGAGCCCGCGTGTAATCGCCTGGAGCAGTTTGGCCTGCTTGCCCGAGGACCCGAGGAAAATGCGCGGCTTGTTCATGCGCGATTCATGATGACGGACATAGCGCACACGCTACGCCGTGGGCAGCGCGAGGGCATCCTGCATGTTTCTGGGGCCGGTTGTCGATCCGGCGGCGGCCGTTCCACCCGGGGTCTCGTGATGAAAGACAAGCACCTGGTGATTTTTAACTGGCGGAACTCCCAGT